>NZ_JBSGDP010000052.1:0-44184 GCF_053602435.1 Nocardia sp. NPDC004415 | reverse complement strand
ACGCAACGGCACCTGATCGACGGGACGGCCGCGAACCGCCGACTGCGTCGGCGATCCCTCCTCGGGGTCGGGATGTGCTGGGCTGGGAGTGCACTGAGGCGCTGGATCTCGGGGTGCCACAGCGGATGAGCGTGCTTGGTCACAGACCGGGCGACCGGTTTGCGTTCGCCGGGGTGTTGCCTCACTCTTTCCGTTGTGCTGTGGGAACCGGAAGATGTGGTGCGGGTGCTCGACCCGTCGGAGCAGCGATTCGTGCGGCACGCGACGTTCACCGGGCGGTCGGTGACGGTGCGTGGCGAACTCGATCCGGTGGCGTTGGGCGCGGCGTTCGCGGCCCTGCAGCGCGCGTTCCCGATTCTGGTGTGCCGCATCGTCGAGGACGCCGAGGAGAACGGAATACTGCTGCGCCCCGGGCACATCGAGCCGGTCGGCGCGTGGGTGAGTTTCGGTGATCCGGACGAGGTGCGGATTCCGGCCGAATCGTTGAGCCCGCGCGCGCAGCTCGGGTATCTGGATGTGGTGCTGGCCGAGGAGGATCGGGCCAGGGTCACCCTGTTCGTGCACCACAGTGTCGCCGATGCCGGGCACTGCGTCGAGCTGTTCGCGCGGCTGTGGGGGTACTACACCGATCACGTGGAGACCGGGTCGATCGCGGCCGGGCCGCGCGAGTATCCGGAATCGGTGGAATCGCTGCTGGCCCGGCGCGGGGTGGTGCGGGGGCCGCGCTCGGGGCTGGAAGGTGTCACCCGGCCGCTCGTCGTGGCCGACGCGGTCGGGGTGGTGCAGTCCTCGCAGCCGGCCTCGCCCGCACTGGCCCGGCCCGCCCGCATCCAGCTCGATCCGGCCGAGACGGCGCGGGTGCTCGAGCTGGCGCGCTCGCGGGCGGTGAGTGTCAACGGGCTGGTCACCGCGGCGGTGCTGCGTGCCTTCGCGGCGGTGTACGGCATCGACCAGGTGGGCTGTGTCTACCCGGTCGATCTGCGCAGACGCCTCGATCCGCCGGTCGCCGCGGCCGCGGGCACCAATGTCTCCGGCCTCGCCGCGTTCACCACCACCGAGTTCGGCGACATCGTCACCCTGGCCCGCCGCATCGGCACCGCCCTGCACGACGACCTGGCCACTGGCGTGATCGAGCAGTCTGTCCTGCACTTCCCCGACTTCTTCGGCCCCACCCGCGTCCACTCCACCGCGGGCCACATCGCCCTCACCAACACCGGCACGGTCCCCACCTTCCGCGCCCCCGACGGCCTCGTCCTCGACGACTACGAGATCGTCTACCTCTCCGCGCACCCGCGCCCCTCCACCGGCGCCTCCGCCGCGGTCACCTTCCTCGTCTACACCTACCTGGGCCGACTCACCCTCGCCCGCCTCGGCGGCGGCCCCCGCGCGGTCGAACTCCTCTCGGCGGTCGCCGACGAATTGACCTGGGACGCCGCCGATCACGAGGCAGCCTCGGCCTGACCCGCCCGAGTACTAGAACCGTCCGCCGCGGCTCACCCGGCGTGACCCCGACGAGCCGCCGTACGAGCCCGGCCGGTAGCCGCCACCGCCGTACCCCCGCCCACGCGACCCACTGTTCATCGCCCCGCGCAGGAATCCGTCGAGCAGGATCCCACCCAGCACGGCACCGGTCTGCGCACCACCCGACACGGGCTGACGGGTCTCCCACGCGCGGACGCTCGCCTGCGCCTGCTGGAGGGCCCGCCCACCGAGATCGGCCGCGGTCTGCGCGCTCGCCAGCGCGTGATCCGGCGCACTCGCCGCCAGCCCACGCGCCTCGTCCAGATGACGCTGTGCCTCCGAGAGCCGGGTCCGCGCCTCGGCGTCCACACCGCCGCGGCGGGTCGTGATGAACGACGAGGCAGCGTCGATGCGTCCGGCCGCGTCGGTGAGTGCCCGGTCGAGCCTGCGCCGCAGATCCTCCACGGCGAGTTTGCGATCCGAGGCGGCCGCGACGGCCCGGTCCAGCTCGGCATCGGCCTGCACCGCGCTGTGGAACGCGCCCAGCGGATCACTGTCCGCGGCCGCCGACGCCGAATCGACCGTGCGCGTGGCCTTGCTCACCGCCGCGGTCAGTTCGGGCCCACCGAACTCGGTCAGACCCGCCGCCACCGCGAGGTCGCGGCGCAGTTCGTCCAGAGCCGCGGGCAGTCCGTCACGGGCCTGCTGGATATTCGCCGCCGCCTGGTCGACCGCGTCGAGCAGCGTGCGCGCCTGGCCGATCGCGCCCTCGGCCCCACGGATCGCCGCCACCGCCCCACCCTGCTTGCCGACCGGCTGGGTCAGCGCGGTGCGCGCGGTGTCGATGTTCTGTTCGGCGAAGGCGATCCGCTCCGTCGCCATCCGCACATTGTCGCGGATCGGGGCGAGCACCGAAGCCGGGTAGGCGGCGGTCAGCCGGGACAGCTCGGCCTCGGAGGCGGGGGTGCGCGCGGTCAGGTCGACGATGTCGCGGGTCAGTGCGTCGAGCCGGGCGGGCGCGTCGATGAGCAGATCGCGCATGGCATCGAAATCGGCCACCTGGGCATCGAGTTCGCGATCGGCCGTGCCCGCGACGGCGATCAGCTCCACGAGCATGCTGCGCTGCTGGTCCGGCGTCTCGGGGATGGCGTCGTCGAGCTGCTGGCGGATGGTGAACGCCTTGGCCGTGGCCGCACGGGCCGCGTCGAGCGCGGTGCGGAACGGTGTCACCGCGGTCTCGCCGAATTCGCCGGTGGCCAGGGCCAATTCCTCGGTGCTGGTGCGCACGGCGTCATCGATCTCGACCAGCCGCTCCCGCGACAACGCGTGCAGCGTCGGCAGCGACAGCTGCGCCACCGCCGCGGAATCGGCCGGGTCCACCTTGCGGGCGGAGTCGAGCTCGGCCCGGTCGCGGTGGCGACGGCGCCTGCGGGAGAACAGGATCAGGCCACCGGCCAGCACGAGGACGACCAGCACCAGGATCAGCAGCGTCTTCCATGGCACACCGGTGCCACTCATGGCCGAGCCCAGCCCGTCGGCGGTGTCCACGGCGGCCTGCGCCCATTTCCCGTCGCGCAGATCGGGTTCCACGGTGCCCGCCAGCAGCGAGTCCAGTTCGCCGTCGCTGATCTCCTCGGGCAGCGTGCCGTCGAGCCAGTACCCGCGATCCTCGACCGCCACCGCGAGCAGCAGATCGCGATCACCGAATCCGGACAGTTCCGAGGTGCGCGCGGCCCAGTCCCGTGGCGCCATCCCGGCGAAATCGCGCACGTAGATCACCCACAGCTCGAGCTGGTGATCCCGGTAGAGCTGATCCACCGCGTCCAGCACCCGGGTCTCGTCCGCCCCGCTGAGCACCCCGGCACTGTCGACCAGCCGCGGGCCCATCCGCGACGGCGGCTCCGCACCCGCACCCGGCGCGCACAGCAGACCCACCGCGGCGAGCACCGCGCAGAGCAATCCGGCCGCGCGCGACGGAACCGATCGTGGGGCGGGATTCGTCCTGGACTGGCGCATGTGTCGAATCTAACGGGCGCGCGCTGTGCGGGTGGGCACGACGGCACGCCGCGTGGCTTCTACGATCGGCGCATGGTCACAGTCGATCGCCTCTACACCGGACATGTCACCGCGGGCGGGGCCGCCCAGCAGCGCGATGTGCCAGGGGCCCGGATCGTGAAGATGTCCGTCGGCCCGATGGACAACAACACCTACCTCGTGCAGAGCACCGCCACCGGCGCCGCGATCCTGATCGACGCCGCCAACGACGCCGCCCGCATCATCGGGCTCACCACCCAGGAAATGCCGGGCCAGGTCGACCTGATCGTCACCACCCACCAGCACCCCGACCACTGGCAGGCCCTCACCGAGGTCGCCACCGCGGTCGGCGCCCCCACCGCCGCCCACCCCCTCGACGCCGACGCCCTGCCCGTCCCGCCGGACCGCCTGCTCGCCGACGGCGACTCCGTCCGCCTCGGCGACCTCGCCCTCGAGGTCATCCACCTGCGCGGCCACACCCCCGGCTCGATCGCCCTGGCCCTCGTCGACGCCGCCCACCGCACCCACCTGTTCACCGGCGACTCCCTGTTCCCCGGCGGCGTCGGGAAAACCCACAACCCCACCGACTTCGACACCCTCCTCACCGACGTCACCACCAAACTCTTCGACCGCTACCCCGACGACACCGCCGTCTACCCCGGCCACGGCGACGACACCACCCTCGGCACCGACCGCCCCCACCTCCCCGAATGGCGCGAACGCGGCTGGTGACCCAGCCCAGCACGTCCCGCCCGGGCGCTACGGAGTTCACCGGACCGGAATCCGGTGGTGACCGCTGACGGCACGGGCGGTCGGTGTCACCTGGCAGACTGACGAAGGTGAAATCGGGTTTCTCGCGAACGGCTACCGCCCCGGATGCCAGGCGTCCGCGTGGGCTGGTGTCGACGGTGTCGCTGTGGATCGGCCGGTTGATCGCGGGAGCCGTGGTGATCGGGATCGTGCTGGTCGCCGGGACGGCGATCCGGGTGTGGCAGGTCGCCCGGATCGACGACTACACCCCCGCCGACGCCATCGTGGTGCTCGGCGCCGCGCAGTACTCCGGCACACCCTCGTCGGTGTTCGAGGCCAGGCTCTACCAGGCCGGGCGCCTCTACGCGGCGGGAGTCGCGCCGCTGGTGATCACCGTCGGCGGCAAACAGGAGGGCGACCTCTACACCGAGGCGGCCTCGGGCAAGGCCTACCTCGCGGACAACGGCGTGCCGAACGATCACATCCTCGCCGTGGAAACCGGCTCCGACACCCTGCGCAGCATCGAAGCCGTCGCCGACGCCATGCACGAACGCGGCTTGTCATCGGCCGTACTCGTCAGCGATCCGTGGCATTCACTCCGCACCAGGACCATGGCCAGAGACGCCGGTCTGCGCGCGTGGACCGCACCCACCCGCACCGGCCCGGCCGTCTACACCAGGGAGTCGCAGTTCCACGGCATCGCCCGCGAGACGGGGGCGCTGCTGTGGTACCAGCTCACCCATTTCTCGGCAGACTTCCCTTACGAGGCGGGACAGTGAGATGACCGACGGCTACACCCCGCACGACCGGGAACGCATGGTCCGCGAGCCCGGCAAGATCGCCTGGCCCGACGCTCCCGGCAACGGGCACCGCAGCGAGTTCTCGCGAGACCGGGCGCGTGTGCTGCACTCGGCCGCGCTGCGCAGGCTGGCCGACAAGACCCAGGTCATGGGCCCGCGCGAGGGCGACACCCCGCGCACCCGGCTGACCCATTCGCTCGAGGTCGCCCAGATCGGCCGCAGCATCGCCGACGGTCTCGGCGCCGACCCCGACCTGGTCGACCTGGCCGGCCTGGCCCACGACATCGGCCACCCGCCCTACGGCCACAACGGCGAACGCGCGCTCGACGAATTCGCCGACGAGTACGGCGGTTTCGAGGGCAACGCGCAGAACCTGCGCATCCTGACCCGCCTGGAACCGAAGGTCCTCGACGCGGCGGGGGAGAGCTCCGGTCTCAACCTCACCCGCGCCGCCCTCGACGCCACCATCAAATACCCGTGGGGCCGCGCCGGTTCCGGCACCAAGTTCGGCGCCTACGACGACGATCTCGAGCGCCTGGCCTGGATCCGCAAGGACGCGCCCGAGCGCACCCAGAGCCTGGAATGCCAGATCATGGACTGGTCCGACGACGTCGCCTACTCGGTGCACGATGTCGAGGACGGCGTGATCGTCGGCCGCATCGATCTGCGCGCCCTGGCCGACCCGGCCGAGCAGGCCGCCCTCGCCGAACAGGGGCACGGCCAGCATCCCGACCAGTCCGTCGACGCCCTCGCCGCCGCCGCGCAACGTCTGTCCGAACTCGACGTGGTCACCGAGGCCGCGCACTACGACGGCACCTTCGCCGCCTCGGTCGCGCTCAAACGGCTCACCAGCGAACTCGTCGGCCGCTTCGCCACCGCCGCCATCGCCGCCACCCATCAGCGCTACGGTCCCGGCCCGCTGATCCGCTATCAGGCCGACCTGATCGTGCCGCCGATCGTCGCCGCCGAGGTGGCCGTGCTCAAGACCGTCGCGCTGCGCTACGTCCGCTCCGACCGCGGCCACCTGGCTCGCCAGCAGACCCAGCGCGAGCGTGTGCAGGCCGTGGCCGACCGCCTGCTCACCACCGCCCCCGCCCACCTGGACGACCAGATGCTGCCCTGGTGGAACGCCGCCACCGACGACACGGCCCGCGTGCGCGTGGTGATCGACCAGATCGCCTCCTGCACCGAGAGCCGCTTCGAGCGCGTCGCCGCCTCGCTGGACTGCCGCTGAGCCGCACCCACTAGACTTCCCTCGTGGCCGGACGAATCCCAGATCGCGATATCGCGGCGATCCGCGACCGGGTCCGGATCGAGGATGTGGTCGGCGAGTACGTCGCGCTCAAGCGCGCGGGCGCCGACTCGATCAAGGGCCTGTGCCCCTTCCACGACGAGAAGTCCCCCTCGTTCCATGTGCGGCCCAACCACGGCCTGTTCCACTGCTTCGGCTGCGGCGAGGGCGGCGACGTCTACAAGTTCCTCCAGCAGATCGAGCACATCGGCTTCGTCGAGGCCGTCGAGCAGATGGCCGACCGGGTCGGCTACCAGATCAACTACGAGGGCGGCGGTACCTCGGTCCAGCGCGACCGCGGCACCCGCTCCCGGCTGGTGGCCGCCAATGCCGCCGCGCACGAGTTCTACATGGCCCAGTTGCGCGAGCCCGAGGCCGAGACCGCGCGCAAATACCTCACCGACCGCAATTTCGACGGCGCCGCCGCCCAGCAGTTCGGCTGCGGCTACGCGCCCGGCGGCTGGGACGTGCTCACGAAACATCTGCAGCGCTTGGGTTTCGAGTTCAAGGAGCTGGAAGCGGCCGGGCTGTCCAAGCAGGGCAAACGCGGCCCGATCGACCGCTTCCACCGTCGCCTGCTCTGGCCCATCCGCAATCTCGGCGGCGAGGTGATCGGCTTCGGCGCGCGCAAACTCTTCGACGACGACACCATGCCCGGCAAATACGTGAACACGCCGGAGACGTTGCTGTACAAGAAGTCCCAGGTGCTCTTCGGTCTCGACCACGCCAAGCGCGAGATCTCCAAGGGCCACCAGGCCGTCGTCGTCGAGGGCTACACCGACGTGATGGCCATGCACCTGGCCGGGGTCAAGACCGCCGTCGCCTCCTGCGGCACCGCCTTCGGCGAGGAGCACCTGCAGGTGCTGCGCAGGCTGCTCATGGACGACAACTTCTGGCGCGGCGAGATCATCTACACCTTCGACGGTGACGCCGCGGGCCAGGCCGCGGCCCTCAAGGCCTTCAGCGGCGACCAGCGCCTGGCAGGCCAGACCTACATCGCCGTCGCCCCCGACGGCCAGGACCCGTGCGAGCTGCGTCAGCACTCCGGCGACGCTGCCGTGCGCGACCTGGTCGCCCGCCGAACACCCCTCTACGAGTTCGTGATCCGCGGTCTGCTGGCCGAACACAATCTCGACGATGTCGAAGGCCGTGTCGAGGCGTTGCGCCGGACCGTGCCCGTGGTGGCCCAGATCAAGGACAACGCCACCCGCAAGGGCTACGCCACCAAGCTGGCGGGCTGGGTCGGCTGGGACGACATCCAGCTCGTCGTGCGCCGGGTCGGCGAGGAAGCCAAGAAGAACCGGATGGGCGGCGCCGGGGCGAACGGAAAGCCCGGCCCCGCGCCGGCCGCCGCGCCCCGCGTCGAAGAGAACTCGGTCCGCCCGGCCCCCAACGATCCGGTGCTCCTGGCCCAGCGGCAAACCCTCAGTGCCGCACTGCAATACCCCGGCATCGCGGGCGTGGTGTTCGACTCCATCGACACCGCCGCGTTCACCCACCCCGCCTACATCGCGGTGCGCATCATGATCGCCAAAGCCGGTGGCACCGCCGCCGGTCTCAGCGGTGCCGAATGGGTCGCCGCCGTCGCCGACCACACCGACGACCTGATGATCCGCGCCCTGGTCTCCGAACTGGCGGGCGAACAACTCCCGGTGCGCTCCCAGAACGACACCCCGCGCTTCATCACCGGCATCCTCGCGCGCACCCAGGAGGCCTGGGTCGGCCGCCAGATCGCGGAGCTGAAGTCCAAGCTGCAACGCCTCTCGGCCAGCGAGGAACCCGACACCTACATGACGCTGTTCGGCGACCTGGTGGCGCTCGAGCAGTACCGCAAGAGCCTCGCCGCCCAGGCGATGGGCAGCGAGGGCTTCGCGGCGGGCGCCTGACTCAGCGGCGCAGCTGGTTGTGTGGGATCAGCACTGTGGTGCGCTCGTCGATGGGCTCCATCGGCTCCAGCTTGGGCTGCGTGCTCAACTTGTCCGACAGCTTCTGCCGGCTCACCGACACCAGCTTCTTGGTCACCGGCGAACCGGTCACCGCTCGCGTCGCCGCACTGATCTGCTCGTAGCGCGCGCGCCCGGCCTTGGTGCCCAGCACATACCCGGCCGCTACGCCGATGATCAACCGCAGCATCTTCTTGGAGCTCCTCCCACGTTCGTTGGCGGCTCCATCCTGCCCCAGCAGCCCCACCCCTGTCGATCCGCCCACCCATTGTCCGCACATCGTTATACGCCGCATGTCCGCAGGTAGAGCCCCGATTTGGGAACCAGCAACCCCATGCGCTAAAGTTTCATCTCGGTCAGCCCGCCAACGCAGACCGCCGAGTACCAACCACTCGGAGCAATCCCCTATAGCTCAATTGGCAGAGCAGCCGACTGTTAATCGGCAGGTTTCTGGTTCGAGTCCAGATGGGGGAGCATAGCAAAAAGGTCAGGCACGATAAGTGTGCCTGACCTTTTCGGTTTTCGGTCTGAATGTCCGAATCCGAGTGCTCCGGCGGGACGCTGGGCAGGGTCAAGCGAGCGCGACGATCGGGGCGATGTCGTAGCTTCCTTCCAGAATCGCCGGGCCGGGCGCGTACATGCGCAAGGTGGGCCGGAATGGTCCGGGTGGGGCGGGGAGCCAGTTCGCACGCTGCGCGGGATCGTTCGGTTCGTCATGGCTGATCGTGATGGTCACCGAGCCATCGGCCCCGGTCACCAGCCCGGCGGTGCGGTCGCCGATGGAGTAGCGGTCGATCGGGTTGTCGACGAGGAAGAACTCGGGCACCGAGTACATGGTCAGCGACCAGAACGCACCCACCGGAGGAACCGGGTGCAGTCGGAGCTGGTAGCGCCGGGCCCCGTCCAGCGGGTTGCCGTCGTTGTCGGTGTAGACCAGGGCGTAGGTGGCCTCGTAGCCGTGGTTGCCCCACAGTCCTGCGCGGGCCGCTGCGGCGCGGCCGACGATCCGCGCGGCGGGGTCGGCGATCTTCCAGCAAGCGTCGTCGATGGTGCCGATCTCGAAGAAATCGACGTTGTAGTCGAAGCCGTGAACGCTCAGCAGCCAGCCGTTCATCCGTCCGAGACCGGGTGCGGTGCGGGCGAATTCCTCGACTTGCGCGCATCCCGCGTCGTAGGCACTCTGCAGTGTCGCGAGGAGGTCCGCGGTCACGGTGGACGGTGCCGCCCCGGCGGTCAGGCCCGGATCGGCGAAGCGGTGCTGCAGCTCGCGGTCGCGGGCAGCCGGCGGGAACTCCCGCGACCACGTCCGGAACTTCTCGAAGAACTCGACGGCGGGCGGGAATCCCTCGCTCACCGCGGGAATTCCGCGGGGCGCGGACGCTTCAGCCGCGATCGGGGACAGGGTGGTGGCGTTCTGCAGCGCGTGTACCGCGGGGAGGTCGTCGTCGCCGTCGACGGCCCAGCGTCCGACGATCGAGGCGACACGGGTGGGGAAGTGGATCACCGGCAGTCCGCGTGAGTCCCCCGCCCAGCCGGGCGGTACGAGCAGGTACTGACCGGCGGAGGTTCCGGTGGCGCGTGAGCCGATATAGGCGAAGTTGTCGGTCCAGGCATCGACGAACTGCAGCACGTAGTACCGGCCTGCGGTATCGGGGACAGATAGCGTCACCGGTCCGACGCTCAGGTCGAGCTGCGCCATCGAGTAGACGGTGTCGTTGTTGATCGAGACGAAGGTGTCGCGGGGTCCGGCCAGGGTGCGGGCATGGCTGAAGGAGTTGAACGGCGCGGCCGGGTTCGCGCCGACGCCGGTGTTCACGTATCGCCGCACCTGGTCGAGGTTGAACACCAACGGGTAGGCGTAGACGTAGGCGGCGGCCGGATCGTCCAGGTCGAAACTCGAGGGATCGCACATGCTCCGACTGTAGGAAGCGCGGTTCGGGTGACGCCTCACCCGAACCGGGTGATCTCTCGGGCGTCCGACACCGTCGGTGCTCAACCCGAAGGCACGATCCGCATCGCCTCTCGGCGCCGCAGGGGCGAGTATGTCCGAATTGCTAGCATTCCCAAGTGATTTCGGAACATAAGGTGTTCTCGGTGGTGGCCGGGGCCGCGGTGATCTGCTCGATGGCGGCCTGCTCCGGTGAGAACGCGTCGGCGGTTGCGCCGAGCCCGTCGGTGGCATCCACCACGAAGGCCGTGCCGGTGCAGACCGACGGCCAGCTGCCCAGCGGCACCGACGCGTCCGGCTACCGCGACTCCTTCGCCCGCTGCGCGGACACCGAACGGCTGGTCCTGCTGGTCGGTCAGACCACCGGACGGCCGGTCACCGTCTTCCAGGGCACTCCGGTCGGCGGGGACCAGCGATTCGTCGTGTGCGAGGACCGCGCAGGCACCCGGCTGCTGCGGGCATCGTCGCCGGGCCTGCGGCCGGACCCGTTCGAGGGCACCTTCTTCACCTTCACCGCCAACAGCCAGCAGTTCGTGGGCGTAGACGGCATGAAGATCGACCTGGCCCGCGCCACGATCACGGTCACCGACGATCCGAATCGCCCGGGAACCCGCGCGGTGACCTGGACGGTGAACGAGTACTGGAGCGCTGTCTACTGAGCGCTGACCGGGCTTAGTCTCTCGAGACCAATGAGGGCGGGGGAATTCTTCGTTGGGGAGGAATTGTGGCGCGGAACGGGGGTGGGGGGTTCGGGGTCTCGAAATGACTGTTGATGTTCGGTAACGTGAACATTCCGGCCTGTTTCGGAGTGATCCGGCGTGGGTCTGTCAATGGTGACAAGTGAGGTTCGGTCATGTGTGCAGCGTCGTCGGGGGCGGAAGCGCCGGGGATTCGTGGTAGTTCGGCGCCGGGGTTCCGGGAGGCCGTCGAGCGGTTCGGGCGGTTGTTCGGGAATCGGCGCGGTGGTGGGGCGCTGGCGGTGTATCACCGGGGTGTCCGGGTGGTCGACGTCTGGACCGGGTGGGCCGACGCGGCGGAGACGGTGCCCTGGCAGGAGAACACGGCGGCGCTGTCGTATTCCACGTCCAAGGGCGTGACCTCGACGGTGCTGCATCTGCTGGCCGAGCGCGGACTGGTGGACTACGCGGCGCCGGTGGCGGAGTACTGGCCGGAGTTCGGGGTGAAGGGCAAGGCGGGGATCACCGTCGCCGAGGCGATGAGTCATCGGGCGGGGCTCTCGCGGATCGGGGTGTTCGCGCGCAGTGTCGACGAGCTCGCCGATCACGAGCTGATCGAGGATCGGCTCGCCGCGGCGGCGCCGGACCGGTTCCGGGGGATTCCGGCCTATCACGCGATCTCCTACGGCACCCTCATCGCCGGTATCGCCCGCGCGGTCACCGGCAAGAGCATGGGCGAGCTGTACCGCACCGAGCTGGCCGAACCGCTCGGGGAGAGCGGGCTGCACCTGGGTGACCCGGGGCCGGGCGCGCCGGTCACCGTGGCCAGGACGCACGGCTCGGAGATCCCGTTCGGCATTCCGCAGGCGGGCCTGATGATCAAGTTCGCCGCGCGCACGCCGGTGCCGGGCGCGGGATTCCTGCGCTCGATCTACACCGAGGGCATCGACCGGATGTCCTCCGGCCCGGAGCCGACCATCCTGCGCGGCGAGATGCCCGGCGCCAACGGCGTTTTCACCGCCCGCTCGCTGGCCGCTGTCTACAACGCGATCGCCACCGAGTCGGCGCTGTTCCCGCGGGCGCGGGTGCGCACGATGGCCCGGTTGCAGTCGGTGCTGCCCGATCGCAATCTGCTGCTGCCGATGGGCTGGCGGCTGGGATATCACTCGTGGCCGGTGGTCGGCGCGCCCAACGCGTTCGGGCACGTCGGCTTCGTCGGCTCGGGTGGCTGGGCCGATCCGGCCTCGGGGCTGGCGGTCGGCTTCGTGCACAACTGGGCGCCGGAAGCGCGCCTGCTGCCGCGTGATCAGTTCGTGCTGCTGGGTCTGCTGTCGGCGGTCGTGCGCGGCGCGGGCAAGGAATCCGGCGAGGTGGTCCCGCTGCCGTTGGCGGGCTGATCGACCCGCAGACACGACGATGCCGCCGGCGAGAGGGTTCACCGGCGGCATCATCCGTCCTCCGGGACGGTCCGCCGCGCGCGGACCGGCCCGGAAGACGTGTCAGGAGCGCAGCGCGCGCAGTTCGTCCAGCGCGCCGCGCAGGTGAGCGCTCGCATCCGGGGTGACTCGCGCGGCGGCGGAGTCGATGGCATCGGCGACCCGGCCGCGGAGGTCGTCGCCGGTGGCGGCGAACACGGTGTACAACTCGGCGAGCGCGTGGTGGTCCACGGCCACCGACACCAGACGGGCGAGCCGGTGCTCGTCGAGGCCGTCGACCAGTGCGGTGGCCAGGCGCGCGCGCAGGTCCTCGCCGACCCTGGCCAGCACCGACAGCGCGGCGAGCAACGTCTCGTCGGTGCCGGTCGCGGCCGCGCGAACGATGGTCTCCTGCCGGGCGGTCGGGAGCATGCGCACCACCGCGTCGAGCCGCGCGGAATCGGCGGTGGTCGCCACCGTGCGCAGCAGGCCGATGTCGTCGGAGATGCCCTGTTCCAGGTCGTCGACCAGCGCGTCGGTGGCGAACTCGATGAAGCGGCCCGCGGTGATGTAGTCCTGGCGGCGCAGCAGTTCGACGGCGGTCGGGATCAGCATCCCGCCCGAGAGCCGGGGCGCGAGCGCGGCCACGGTGCGCGGGTCCAGATGCGGTGCGGCATCGGCCAGATAGGTCGCGGGCAGCGCGGAGAGCACCTCGGCGACCCGGTCGGGATGGGCGATCCCCAGCGAGCCACCCGCGCGCCCGGCCACCTCGGGTGGAATCGCGGAGACGGCGATCTTGACCAGCAGCGCGGTGGGAACCAGCGGCGACAGCTTGGACAGCCGCGCGAACACGGGTTCGTCGGCGTCGAAGAGCAAGCCCGACAACCGTTCCCGCAGGACGCGCAGATCTTCGGCGCCGAGCCGGGCGAGACCGGCGAGCTCGCCGGGCCCGGCCTGCAGGGTCTGTGCGAGCTGGGTGAGCTGGCCGTGGGTGAGCAGATCGGTCATGGCTACTTTCCGAACATGATCTTGCGGGCGGGTATGCGCACGAGCCGGGGCAGGAAACCGAGGATGTCGTCGATCGCGCGGTCGAGGTCGGTGCGACGGCGCTGCCGGGTGCTCAGGAACAGTGTGAGTACCGCGACCGCTTCCTCCGGGGTGAGCCGGGCGAGAACGTCGGCGGGCTCACCGCCGAGTTCGGCGAGCAGGGCCGTGGTGGCGTCGGACAAGAGGGAATTCTCCTTCGGGGCGGCGAAGGACCAGTATCGAATCCGGAAATCGCGCTTGTCACTGCACGCGAGGGAGAAAGGCGGACGTCCGCGTTTGTCGCGGGGAACGAAATCTCCGCGGGGCTATTCGTTGTCGGAAATGCCCGTGGGCGGAAAGAGTTCGTACACCGTCAACGCGGCGGCCAGCATTCGCGAGTCATACGGGTCCGACGGGTCGAATCCGGTGAGATCGGCGACCCGGCGTAGGCGATAACTGAAACTGTTCGGATGCAGGTGCACGGCGGCCGCCGCGCGTTTGCGGTCCCAGCCGAAGCGGATGTGCGCGCGCAGCGCCTCGAGCAGATGCGGGTGCTCGAGCAGCGGCACGATGCGGGTGGCGAGCCGGTCGCGGGCTGGGCCCGGCCGGGTGAGCTGGAATTCGAGCATCAGATCGTCGAGGGTGTAGGTGCCGGTCGGTTTGCCCAGGCTCAGCGCCAGCGCGGTCAGCTCGCGGATCTCCTGAACCGCCTGCGGCAGTGTGGTTCTGGGGACGGTGTGGAATTCGAGTACCACCACGGGTGTACCGAGCCGCTGGGACAGCTCGGTCGCCACGTGCCCGTAGCGCATCGCGTCGGTGTCGTTCGGTGGGGGTGGTAGCAGGACGTAGCCGGTGGTGCCGTCGAAGGTGTGCAGCGGACTCATCCCGGACAGGTCGTCGAGCATCTCCCTGGCCAGCCGGACCCGGCGGCGGGTGACGACGTCGTCGGCGAAGGCGGCGCGGCGCTCGCTGGGTGGGACCTGTACCGAGAGCAGGTCGTAGCTGTCGGCCAGGGTGACATCGGCGCGCAGGGCGAGTTCCTCGGCCGGTCCGCCGTGCAGTAGCGCCGAGGTCAGCTCGCGGCGGGTCTCGCGCTCGGCGCCGAAGATCGACTGCACGACGTCGGCGTGGGTCTCGGCCATGATGCTGATCTGCTGTTCGAGCAGGTCGAGCAGCAGGTCGGAGACCCGGATGAGATCGGGCAGGTCGGCGGGCTCGGCGTGCGCGGCGATCTCGCGCCACATCCGGTGGACCCCACCGAAGAACGCCTTGACCGCCAGTCGCAGCGGTATCCGCTCCTCGGCTTGCCGTTCGACCACCGGTGCCACCAGGGCAGCGATCTGGTCGGAATTCAGGTCGCGCTGTTCGTCGATCGCCTGGAGGACCTCGGCCACCATCGCCACCAGCACGGGGGCGACATCGTCGGCGAAGTGGCCGGGCGGCAGCAGCTCGGCCCCGGGGACCTGGGCCAGGCCCGCGTCGAGTACCTCGGTCACGAGTTCGGCGAGCCGGGGAATGGACCGGCTGATGAGCGGTGACTCGAGGCTGAGCGGGCGATCGGTCGACATCGGCTGATTGTGACCGTTGAACAGTGTCCCGCAAAATTCCCGTGAACTGGTCAATTGCCCGGCTTTTGTGGAACAGCATAATCGGGCGCGTTTAGTTCCCGGAGACTAATCGGCGCGGGCATGTTCTCGACATCGTGCAGTGACAGCACAATGTGGCGTTCCCTAGATTCGTACCTCGTCACAGTTATGGCCCGGGTCACATCAGGGCCGGTTCGCGAGGGAAGGGCACCGGAGCATTGGCGGAAGACCTTCCCGGTGGATCACCGGCGACCACGGTGTCACCGGCTCCGGGCCTGCCCCGGCTGATCGGCCGGAACGTCACCGGCACGCTCGGTTCGGCGGTGCGTACCCTGGGCCGCGCGGTGGTGCTCGCGGTCTCCTCGGTGTTCGGCGCCTGCACCGATCTCGCCGCAGGCAAGCTGCAGTGGCGGGAGATCCTCACCCAGGCCTGGCGTCTGGTGACGGTCACCGCCCTGCCCGCGATCCTCATGGCGGTGCCGTTCGGGGTGATCGTCTCGGTGCAGGTGGGCAATCTCATCCACACCCTCGGCGCCGACTCGCTGCTCGGCGCCACCGGCGGCCTCGGGGTGATCAAGCAGGGCGCGCCCATGGCGACCGGCTTCCTGCTCGGCGGCGCGGGCGCCTCGGCCATCGCCGCCGACCTCGGCGCGCGCACCATCCGCGAGGAGATCGACGCGCTGCACACCATGGGCATCAGCCCGGTGCACCGGCTGGTCATCCCGCGGATGATCGCCATGGTGCTGGTGGCGCCGCTGCTCAATATCCTCATCATCTTCGTGGGCGTGCTGGCCGGATACCTGGTGGCGATCGGCGGGCAGAACGTGACGCCGGGCAGCTACTGGGCGACCTTCGGTTCGTTCACCACCGTGGCCGATGTGTGGGTCTCGCTGGTCAAGGCGGTGATCTTCGGGTTCCTGGTGGTGATGATCGCCTGCCAGCGGGGGCTCGAGGCCAAGGGCGGACCGCGCGGGGTGGCCGACGCGGTGAACGCCTCGGTGGTGCTCTCGGTGGTCTGCATCGTCGTGGTCAATCTCGCGATCACCCAGGTGAGCGCGATGTTCCTGCCGACGAGGCTGGCATGAGTTCCTCCTACGCGCCCTGGGGACTGGGCCGCCTCGAGCGCTGGCGCCGCAACGGCGGCCTCACCCGCCCGCTCGAAAACCTCGGCTTCGCCCTGGGTTTCGTGTGGCAGGCGCTCTCGGCGATCCCGCTGACCCTGCGCCGCTACCGCGCCGAGACACTGCGCTCGATCTCCGGGATGACCTGGGGCAGTGGCTCGGTGATCGTCGGCGGCGGCACGGTGCCGATGATGATCGTGCTCGGCCTGGCCATGGGCGGTTCGGTGGCGGTGGAGTCCTTCGCCACCCTGAACATGCTCGGGATGGGACCGGTGACCGGGCTGATCTCGGCCTACGCCACCACCCGTGAGCTCGCCCCCATCGCCGCCGCGATCGGTTTCGCCGCGCAGGCGGGCTGCCGGATGACCGCCGAGATCGGCTCCATGCGCATCTCCGAGGAGATCGACGCCATCGAGGCGCTGGGCCTGCGCTCGGTCCCGTTCGTGGTGACCACCCGGGTGATCGCCGGCGCCATCGCGATCGTGCCGACCTTCCTGATCGGGCTGATCCTGTCGTATCTGTCCTGCCGGGCGGTGATCACGATGGTGCACGGCCAGTCCGCGGGCGTCTACGACCACTACTTCTTCCAGTTCGTCACCGGGTTCGACATCGTCGCCGCGGTGGTGAAGGTCGCGATCTTCGCGACGGTGGTGATCCTGATCCAGTGCTACTACGGCTTTTTCGCCGCCGGGGGCCCGCAGGGTGTCGGTATCGCGTCCGGCCGGGCGGTGCGCGCCAGTTTCGTCGCGATCATCGCCATCGACATGTTGCTGTCCATCGCGTTGTGGGGATTCAACGCCGCCATCGATTTCACGGGGTAGGGGATGCCGAATTACGGATTGCCGGGGGTGGCCATCGGGCAGCGCGCGGCGCTGGTGGTGGGGGCCGTGGCACTCGTCGCCGTCGCGGCCGGGCTGCTCGGCTGGCGGGTCGCCACGCACGGCGAGGAACTCGCGGGCATCGAGGTCGTGTTGCGCACCGAGCGACTCGGGGACGGGATCGTCGTCGGGACCCGGGTGCGCGCCGACGGCGTGGTGGTCGGGAAGGTCACCGGGATCACCCCGGCGGGAACGGGACGACAGACCGTCACCCTGGATGTCGACCGGGACCAGCTCGCCGGGATCGACGACAGCATGACCGTCGACTACGCGACCTCGAACCTGTTCGGCATCAGCGAGATCCAGCTGCGGCCCGGCCGTGGGGGAGCGCCGCTGCGCAGCGGCTCGGTGGTCGACCTGACCGGCGCGCGAGCCGACGAAGCCGTCGACGCGACGATGGGTGCCCTGTTGCGCGGGTTGTCCACGGTCGGTGACCAGGCGCTGGCCGCCCGGGTCGCGGTCGTGCTCGACCAGCTGGCCACCGATACCAAAGCCTTCACTCCGCTGCTACAGGCCATGGTCGTCACCGGGCGCACCATCGCCGATCACCAGACCCTGCCGCCCTCGTTCCAGCTCGAGCGGCTCGGCACGGCGCTGGGCGGTGTCGCGCCGTTCGCGAGCGCCACGGTCGACGTGATCGACCGCGTCTACCGGATCGACGCGCTGCGCGAGAACCGCCCGCGCTTCGACGCCACCGTGACCATGGTGGTCGAGCAGCTGTTCCCGGCGTTGCAGACGATGCTCGACCACGCGGGCGAGCAGTTCCCGGCCTATGTCGCGATGGCGGTGCCGCTGCTGTCGGCGGTGGCGAACGCCGTCCCCGATCCGCAGCGCAGCAGTGCCGAGCTCACGGCGCTGCTGGCGAATCTGCGCTCGGCCTTCAGCGATTCCCCGGCGGGTCCGGTGCTCGACGTCGACGTGGATCTGCGCATCGCGCCGGTCCCGATGATCCCGCTGCTGACCGGGCAGGAGGTGCCGCGATGACCTCGGTCGGTGGAGCCGCCTGGCGGCTGGTGCTTTTCGCCGCGACGATGCTCGCGGTGCTGGGACTGGTGGTCACCGCCATCCAGCGTCCCGTCGCGGGCGACACGGTCGCCTACCGGGCCGTGTTCACCGACGTGAACGGCTTGAAGACCGGTGACGACATCCGCCTCTACGGGGTGCAGATCGGCAAGGTGAACGACATCTCGCTGCGCGGCACCGAGGCCGTGGTCGGCTTCACGGTGCGCGAAGGCACTGCCGTGCACGCGAACTCGCGCCTGGCGATCCGGTACCAGAACCTCACCGGGCAGCGCTATGTCGACCTGCAACAACCGCAGGCTCCGGCCGGGACGACCCCGGCGGGCGCCACCATCGGCACCGACCGCACGATCCCGTCCTTCGATGTGACGGCCCTGTTCAACGGTTTGAAGCCGGTGCTGGCGACCCTGTCACCCGAGGCACTGAATCAATTCACCACCAGCCTGCTCGCGGTGATCGAGGGCGACGGCGCGGGCATCGGTCCCGCGCTGGCGGCCATCGGCGCCCTCAGCGGCTATGTCACCGACCGGCAGGCGGTGATCACCACGCTGATCAGCAATCTCGCCGGGATCTCCGACGCGCTCGGCGGCCGGTCCCAGCACCTGGTGACCCTGCTGGCGAAGCTGGCCGACGTGTTCACCTCGCTGCAGATCAAGATCGACGGCCTGGTCGACTTCGCGTTGACGGCCCCGCCGGTGCTCGGCCCGGTCGACTCCCTGCTGGCGACCTTCGGCCTGACCGAGGACGAGAACCCCGACCTGGCCGCCGCGCTGCGCCAGGCGGTGCCCGATCCGGCCGCGGTCGCCGAGGTCCTCGGCAAGCTGCCCTCGCTGCTCGCGGGCCTGCGTGCCGCGCTGCCCGCCACCGGCGCGACCGTGGAGAAGACCTGTGCCAAGGGCGCGGCCGAGGTGCCCGAGCCCGCGGCCATCCTGTTCTCCGGGCAGCGGGTGTCGGTATGTCGCGGCTGACACGGGCCATCGCCCGCGTGCGCGCGCTGGTCACCAGCCGCGACGAGACAGCGGTGCGGCGCGCCGAATGGTGGGTCGGTGTGGCCGGAATCGTCGCGCTGGTGCTGGTCCTGCTCACGGTGGGCGTGCTGTACGCGGTGCCCTTCGGCAAACGGACCTACACCGCGCTGCTGCCCGAGGCCCAGGCCGTGCGGGTCGGCGACGACGTGCGCCTGGCCGGGGTGCCGGTCGGCTCGGTGACCGGGCTCGAGCTCACCGACGACGACGTCGAGATGACCTTCACCGTCGACGGCGAGGTCTTCGTCGGCGCCGAGACCGGCCTGGACATCCGCATGCTCACCATCGTCGGCGGACACTACGTCGCCCTGATGCCCGCGGGCACCAGCCCGCTGGGCGACACCCCGATCCCCGCCGACCGGGTGCGCCTGCCCTACAACCTGGCCCAGGCATTCCAGGACGCCGTCGAGCCGGTCCGGGCGATCGACGGCGACCAGGTGCGGGCCAACCTCGAGGCGCTCGGTGCCTCGATCACCGCGAGCCCGGACGGCGTCCGCGAGACCGTCGCCGGGATCGGGCAGTTCATCGCCGCACTGGATCGTCAGCGCGAGGAGGTCGCCAAGGCGATCGCCATCGCGGACGAACAACTCGGCGCCGTCGACCAGGCCCGCGGCGAACTCGGCAGGATGGTCGAGAAGATCGCCCTGCTGGAGACGGTGCTGGCCGACAAACAGAGCGAGGTCAGGACCGCGGTGGAACAGCTCGACCGGGTGGTCAGCCGGCTGGCCGGTGTCCAGCCGTCCTGGGAATCGACCCTGCAACCGCTGGCGCGCAAGCTCGCCGACGCCGTGCCCGAACTCATCGCCCTCGGTGACCGCTTGCAGCCCGTCATCGACGGCGTGCACGGGCTGGCCCAGGAACTGGGCGCGCTGGTGCCGGTGCCGGGCACTGTGGTCGTCGACCAGTCGGCGGCCACGGTGTGTGTGCCGGTGCCGGGAAGGGTGTGCTGATGCTGCGCGGACTGGTCTCCTCACGCGGGTTCGTCTCCGTCGTCGCCACCCTCATGGTGTCGCTGCTGGCGGTCGCCGCCTATCTGCTGGTCCTGCGCCCGCCGGTGGCCACCCGGGCCTACTGCGCGCTGCTGCCCGACACCATCGGGCTCTACGTCGGCAATCACGTCACGCTGCGCGGCATGACCGTCGGGGAGATCACCGCGATCGATCCGCGCGGTGCGACGGTGCGGGTCGATTTCACCGTCGACGAACGCCACCCGGTACCCGCCGACGCCGCGGCCGTCACGGTCTCGGACACCATCGTCGCCGACCGGGAACTGGCCGTGCTGCCCGGCGGCGCCCCCGGCGGGGCCCGCGACGCCAACGGCTGCCTCACCAGGACACTCACCCCCAAGAGCATGACCCAGACCCTCGACGCCGTCGCCGGGCTGGCCCGCCAGACCCTCGGTTCCGAGCCGGGCACGCGTGACGCGCTGCGCCGCGGGCTGGCCGCGCTCGACAGCGCCACGGCGGGCACCGGACCCGAGATCAATGCCGGGATCACCGATCTGGCCGCCCTGCTCGACAGCCCCGACGCCGCGATCGCGCACCTGGGCGGTGTCATCGACTCGCTCGCGGCGATCTCGGGCAGCGTGGCCGACCGCTGGGGTGACATCCGGTTGATGCTGACCCGGCTGGCCACCGTGCTCGACCAGGTGAACAACGAATTGTTCAGCCGCACCGTCGAGATCATCGACGGGTTCCAGCGGGTGCTCCCGATGCTCAACGAGATCACCACGATGTTCGGTGACCCGATCTTCCGGGTGCTCGACGCCACGGTCCCGCTCGTGCGGCTGATCCGGCTCAATGTGGACACCCTGCGCGACATCGCGGTCCGGGTGCCCGTGCTGACCGCGGCCGTCACCGCGGCGGCCGACCCGGCTCGCGGGATCGACTACGCCGCACCGCAGGTCGCGCTGCCTCCGGAGCTGGCGGCCCAGGTGTGCGCGTCGGTCGGCGACCCACAGTGCGATCCCGCGCGGATCCCCTTGTCGCGGCTGGTATTCGGATTGGCAGGAGGGCGATGAAGGACTCGTTGCGGGCACGCCGGTGGCGTTCGGTGACGGTGGTGACCGTCGCCGCCGTGCTGGCGCTCACCGGGTGCGGGTTCGATCCCGCGTCCGTGCCGGTACCCGGCTCGAATGTCGCGGGCGCGACCTATCCGGTGCGGATCGAGTTCGCGAACGCGCTCAATCTGCCCGCCAGGGCGAAGGTGATGGCCGACGGCGTCCGGGTCGGGACGGTGTCGAACGTCGAGGTGGTCGACGCCGCCTCCGGTGGCTATGTGGTGGTCACCACCGACATCACCGACTCGGTCGTGCTGCGCGCCGACACCGTCGCCCAGTTGCGCCAGAACACCGTCCTCGGTGACATCCACATCGAACTCACGGCCACCCCGGGCGGGCAGGCCCCCGAACTCGGCCCCGGCGGAGTGATCCCGCGGGCGCAGACCAAACCCGCCGCCCAGATCGAGGACACCCTCGCCGGGCTGTCCACCCTGGTCCAGGGCGGGGCGATCACGCGCTTCCAGGACATCGTCGACCAGCTCAACACGGTGCTCCCGGACGATCCGGCCGAGACCCGGCGCATCGCCCAGGTGATCGGGTCCGACATCCAGGATCTCGCGGCGAACCTGCACGCGGCCGACGCCCTGCTCGACGGCATGAGCCGCACCGCCGACACCGTCGAGGCCAGGAAAGAGCAGCTCGCCGAGCTGCTCACCGAACCCGGGGTCGCCCAGGCCTCGGCCGCGGTCGCCTCCATCGTCGATGTCGTCGGGGTGCTCGGCGCGCTCGGCGGCGTGGCGCACTCGCTGGCCTGGCTGGCGCCGCTGGCCGCCTCCGGTGACGCGGCGGCCAGGGCGTTCGTGCCGCTGGCGCTCACCGGCAGGCCGCTGGACCTGTCGGCACCGTCGAACCTCAATGCCCTGGTGGCGTTGATCCGCGACCGGATCATCCCGTTCGTCGAACGGGGGCCGAAGGTGAACGTCACCGGCGCGCGGGTCGGCACGAGCCAGGACGGTCCGGCGGGCACCGAGAACCAGGTCGACGCGATCACCCAGGCGCTGCGGATGATCGGGGCGGTGCGATGAAGCCCGGTCCGCTGTTGTCGCTGCTCGGCATCGCGGTGATATCCCTGGTCGGCGTGGGCTATCTGACCTTCGGTGTGGTGCGCTACGAACCGCTGCGCGACCGGTTCGCCGCCACCCTGGAACTCCCGGATTCGGCCGGGCTGCAACCGGGTTCGCCGATCCTGCTGCGCGGTGTCGAGGTCGGCTCGGTGACCGGGGTGCGGCGGTCGCGCGAGCAGGTCGAGGTGCGTTTCGAGATCGACGGACGCTACGAGATCCCGGTCGACAGCACGGTGTTCATCGAATCGCTGTCCGGGCTCGGCGAGCCGTATGTGGTGTTCGCGCCGAGTTCCCCGCAGGGCCCGTACCTGCGTGACGGGCAGACACTGGCGGGGGAGCGCATCCGCGCGCCGATACCCCTCGCGGAGGTGGCCCGGCTGGTCACCGCGGCGATGGATCAGCTCGACCCGCAGGTCCTCGACCGGCTGGTCGGCACGGCCGAGGTCGCCCTGCGCGACACCGGGCAGCTGGTGCCGCGGCTGGCGCGCGCCGGTGACCTGGTGGCGGCGATGCTGATGAGCCGCGCGGCCACCTACGGCGAGCTGCTCACCGATCTCGAGCGGATCACTCCCGACATGACCTGGGCCGGGCCCTCGTTCGAGGCCGCCGCGCCGAAATTCGTCGAGTTCGGTCAGCGCGTCGACGAGATCGCCGAGGCGGTGCAGCGGCTGGCGAGCACCGGGAACACCCCGGAGATGTATGTCGAGGGCCACGGCCTGGTCCCGTTCCTCGACCAGCTGACCGACTGGATCGACCGGGTGGGCCCGGAACTCGCGCCACTGGCCCCCGCGCTGCAACCACTCGCCGACGCCGCCACCGACTCGGCGAGCCGGCTGGACCTGAGCGCGCTGATCGGCTCCGCGGCTGCCGCCAGTGCCCCCGCCGGGGCCCTGCACCTGCGGATCAACGTCAAATAGCAAGGCAATCGAGGTAATCAGATGAGTACACAGACCCTGGACGCCCCCGGCGAGACCACCGACGACGCGCCGCGCCCGGACCGCACGCCGGGACGGCAGGTGACCCTCCCGGTGTCGACCCTGCTGACCGGCGCGCTGACCGTCCTCGGTGTGCTCGCGGGCCTGTGCTTCGCCGTGCTGTGGTGGAACGCGCGCGCCGATCTGAACGCCGACCGGCAGCACGCCGCCGATGTGTCGCGGGCCGAGCGCGTGGCCACCGACTACGCCGTGGGCGCCTCCCGGGTCGACTACCGCGATGTCGACTCCTGGGTCGGCAGGCTCAAGGCGGGCACCTCGACCGAGCTGGCGGCCAAGTTCGACGCCACCGCACCGAAACTCACCGAGATCCTCGTCCCGATGCAGTGGGCCTCGGAGGGCACGGCGGGCAGCGCGAAGGTGGCCTCCGAGTCGGCGGGGGTGTACCAGGTCGACGTGTACGTCGACGTGGATTCCACCAGCGCACAGACCCCCGACAAGACCCGCACCACCGTGCACTACGCGGTCACCGTGGACGCGGGCAACGGCTGGCAGGTCGTCGACGTGGGCGGCGCCGGTGGCGCGCTGCCGCTGAAGTAGCCGTGCGCGTCCATCACCTCGACTGCGGCCCGATGATCGGCGGCCTGGTCGACCACTGCCTGCTGCTCGAGACCGAACACCGGTTGATCCTGGTCGACACCGGTTTCGGCACCGACGATGTCACCGCACCCGCCCGCAGGCTCGGCGCGGCCCGGCACCTGCTGCGCCTGCGCATCGATCACGACACCACCGCCCGCGCGCAGGTCGAGCGGCTCGGGTACCGGGCCGCCGATGTCAGCGACATCGTGCTCACCCACCTCGACTTCGATCACGCCGGTGGCCTCGCCGACTTCCCGGACGCGCGTATCCACGTGCACGGCCCCGAGTTACGGGCCGCGCTCGCGCCGCACCGGCGGGAACGACCGAGGTATCGCCCGGTGCAGTGGGCGCACGGGCCGCGCTGGGTCGTCAACGAGGCGGGTGGTTCCGACACCTGGCTCGGCCTGAACGCCGTACGGGACCTGCCCGGTCTCGGTGACGACATCCTCGTCGTACCGCTCTACGGGCACACCCGCGGCCACGTTGGCGTCGCCGTGAACACCCCGACGGGCTGGTTGCTGCACGCGGGCGACGCGTTCCTCACCCGCCGCGATCTCGACAGCACGGTGCGCCGGGTCGCGATGTCGGCCTACGGCGATCCCAGCCCGCGCGCGGCGCTCACCCGCTGGCACAACACCCGCGCCCTGGCCGATCTGGCCCGGCGCGATCCCCGGCTCACCGTGTTCAGTTCCCACGATCCGGTCATGCTGACTACCCTGCGCGAGCGGGCCGCCGGATCGGGTATTCGGGAGATGTGAGGAACAAGAGCCGCGGATTCTCGCTTTCGTACAGTGACAGAGACCACGTGGTTCCAGAACAATCATGGTGAGGCCGTGTGTGTTTCGGTGCCCCTCGGGCGCCGGGGACGGCGGCGACCGCACACCGGAGCCAATGGGGGCTCCGGGCAGGAAGGACCCGAGATGACCGTCAATGTCGACGTCTACGACGACTGCGCGCCGGTGGAACCGCGGCAGTTCCCGCATCCCACCAGGACATTGCGTCCCGAGGACGATCCGTTCCACACCCCGCCGCGCGGCTGGGAGGCGACGGCGCTCGGCACGATCCTGCACTGCCGACCGGTCACCATCGGCGCCTTCGGTCTCGTCCGCCAGCCCTCCTTCACCGCCTGGCAGCTGCTCTACCGCACCAGCGACCTGGACGGACGCCCCGACTCCACCGTGGTCACCGTGCTGGTGCCACCGCGGGCCACCGGCACCCCCGACCGGGTGGTCAGCTTCCAGTGTGCGATCGACGCGGTGTCCTCGCAGTGTTTTCCGTCCTACGCGCTACGCCAGGGGTCCCGCGCGCTCGGCGCGGTACCCCAGTTCGAGCTGTTCCTCATCGGAGCCGCGCTCGATCGCGGCTGGATCGTCGCGGTGCCCGACCACGAGGGCATGCTCGGCGTGTTCGGCGCGCCCCGCGAACCCGGCTACCGCTCGCTCGACGGCATCAGGGCCACCCTCGGATTCCCCGAACTCGGCCTCGATCCGGACACCCAGGTCGGCCTGTTCGGCTACTCCGGCGGCGGTATGGCCACCTCGTGGACCGCGGAGATGGCCGACTCCTACGCGCCCGAACTCAATATCGTCGGCGCCGCCGCCGGGTCCCCGGTCGGCGACCCGGCCTCCACGTTCCTGCGCCTGAACGGCTCGGTGTTCTCCGGCCTGCCCGGGATGGTGGTGGCCGGATTGCGCCGGGTCTCCCCGGCGCTCGACGCCGCCCTGAACGAAACCACCACCGCCACCGCGCAACGCCGCCTGAACGCGCTCACCGACCGGACCACGGTGGGCGCGGTGCTGAGCGCGCCCCGGATGGACTGGGATTCGATGATGACGACCCCGCTGGCCGATGTGCTGGCCCGCCCGCAGATCGTCGAACTGCTGCAGAGCCTGCAGCTGGGTCTGCACACACCGTCGATGCCGATGCTCGTGGTCCAGAGCGTCGCCGATCCGCTCATCTCCGTCGACGACGTCGACGGTCAGGTGCAGCGTTACCACGCCGCGGGCGCCCACGTCACCTACCTGCGCGATCGCCTCAGCGAACACCTGACCCTGGCGATCTTCGCCGCCCCGCTGATGTACGACTGGCTCGACGACCGCTTCGCCGGGCGTCCGCTTCCGGCGTCCACCACCAGTACCGTCACCACCGTCCTCGCCCGCCGCGGCACGCTGCCGGGGCTGTGGCGGTTCCTGCGGGTGTGCGCGCGCATGCTGAGCGGACGCGACGTCTCCGCCTGAGCCGGAAGGGGTTGTCCCGCCCGGGATTCGCCGCGGCGGGACGACCACAGCTCAGCGCGTGGGCCGCCAGCGGGCGCCGAGCAGCAAGGCGGCCGACAGCACCCCGAGCCCCACGGCGACGGCCAGCGCGCCCGCCCCGTCGACGGCGATCCCGAGCAGCCCGTCCAGCGACCAGCATCCCGGTCCCAGGGCCGCGAGCGCGGCGGCGGTGGCGGCGAGTACCGCGGTGTACTCCCAGCCCTGACCGGGCCGGAAGATGAAGAACCCGTTGCCCCGATGCGCGGTGACCAGCGCGACCACCATGGTGGACACCACCGCGGCCGCCGCGAAGGGCGACAGCAGACCCACGAGAAGCAGAGCGCCCGCGCCGATCTCGGTGACGGTCGCGAGCACGGCGTGCACCCGGCCGGGCCGCAACCCGATCGAGGCGAACCAGCCCGCGGTCCCGGCGATCCCACCGCTGCCCCACGCGTGGTTCACCCCGTGCGCGAGGACGACGGCGCCGACGGTGGCGCGCAGGATGAGGGCAGCGGTGTCGACCGAGGTCACGCCGCCTGCTTCTTCGTCTCGACCACCGCGGACGCGCGCTTGTCGGCGGGCTGCCACCCCGGCGGCGCGAACACGTAGCCGAACCGGTCCCGCCAGCGGGTGGCGGCGCGGACGTCGCGAATGATGTTGCCGTATTCGTGATACTGCAGCCGCAGCAGGTTGTAGGTGCCGACGGGCGTGGTCAAACCGTAGGTGGGCGTGTGCAATTCGCGCTGGAAGGTGCCGAACAGGCGGTCCCAGAGGATCAGGATGCCGCCGTAGTTGCGGTCCAGGTACTCCGGATCGCTGCCGTGGTGCACCCGGTGGTGCGAAGGCGTGTTGAACACGAATTCGACCGGGCGCCAGAGCTTCCCGATGGTCTCGGTGTGGGTGAAGAACTGGTAGATCAGGTTCAGCGCGAAGGCCACGTAGATGGTCCACGGCGCGAAGCCGAGCAGTGGCAACGGCGCCCAGAAGATCGCCTCCGACCACGGATTCCACTTCTGCCGCAGCGCCGTGCCCAGATTGAAGTACTCGCTGGAGTGATGGGCCTGGTGCGCGGCCCAGCCGATACGGACCCGGTGGGAGAACCGGTGATTGCAGTACCAGGCGAAATCGACCACCAGCAGCAGCACCGGCCAGTACCACCACGCCCCGGTCGGCAGATGCCACGGTGCCAGCTCGGTGTACAGGATCACGAACAACACCAGGGTGAGCACCTTGAACACCGACATCGCCACGACGGAACCCATCCCCATGCTGAGGCTGGTCCGGGTATCGATCGGGGAGTAGGCGCGCGGGGCGTCCTCGGCGTGCGCGTGGCGCAGGCTCACCGCCTCGATCGCGATGAAGACCAGAGTGGATTACGAGTCAACGCGTCTGTAACGAGTTGTCGTGCCGCGCGCATACATCCCATGACAGGTAGTGAGCGAGAACAACGATCGGAGACGGTATGCGAACCTCGGCTCGAGCACTGGCGATGTGTCTGGTGGTCCCCGCGGTCGCGGTGGCACTGACCGGCCTGGCCTCCGGCACGGCGGCCGCCGACCCGGGCTGCCAGGGGTCGATGAACGGGCCGTGGGCGTTCAACGGGCAATGCCAGGGCGAACCGGGTACCTACCGGATCGAGGTCGACTGCCTCGGCTACGACTTCACCACGCTGCCGCCCGCACTCGGCCAGTACACCCTCCGCCGGGATCTGCCGGTCGGGCAGGCCGCCAGTATCGGCTGCATCGGTCCCGGCTGGGTCAGCGCGGGCTACGGCGTGGGCGGGCGCGTCTTCCGGCTCTGAGACACGCCGGATCAGGGTGTTCCCCGATGTCGCGAGCGCGGCACCGGGGGACACTGGGGCCAGGAGCCCCGCGAGAGAGGCGCAGTATGAAGCAGCCGAGCACCGCCGAGATCGCCGCCATCTTCGACCGCTACGCCCCGAACTACGACCGCCAGATCGGTTGGTTCGAGCGCGTGGTGCTCGGTGACGCCCGCACCTGGGTGATCGGGCACGCGCGCGGCCGCGTCGTCGAGATCGCCGTCGGCACCGGCCTGAATCTGCCGCACTACGGCACCGACGTCGACCGCGTCACCGGCATCGACCTGTCCCCGCGCATGCTCGACATCGCCCGCCGCCGCGCCACCGCCCTCGGCCTCACCCACGCCGACCTGCGCGAAGGCGACGTCCAAGCCCTCGATCTCCCCGACGACAGCGCCGACACCGTCGTCTCCACCTACACCTTCTGCACCATCCCCGACCCACAGCGCGCCGCCGCCGAAGCCTTCCGCGTCCTGGTCCCCGGCGGCCGCTTCGTCCTCGCCGAACACGGCCCCGCCACCGCCCTCCCCGCCCGCACCCTCCAGCGCCTCCTCCAACCCCTCTCCCTCCACTTCGGCGCCGACCACCTCCTGCGCAACCCCCTCCACTACCTCACCACCGCCGGCTTCGTCATCGACGAAACCCACCGCACCGGCCGAGCCGGCCTCACCTTCCGAATCCTCGCCCACAAACCCCTCCCGTAGCCCTCACCCCACCTCCCTCGCCGGTCGGGATCGCCCCTCGTGATCGCGGCGATCGCCGTCAAAGAGGGCCGTGCCGCCTGGCGCGGTGACTTCTGCTGCGCGGCGACGTCGCGGACGACGACTGCTGCGCGAAATAGGCGTCGGCCACGGGACCGATCCCGTGGCCGACGGGCCGGTTTCAGTGCCCGCGCGCGATCCAGTCGGCGAGGGCGGGTTTCTCGGTGCCGATGGTGGTGGTGTCGCCGTGGCCGGTGTGCACGACGGTCTCCTCCGGCAGCGCGAACAGGCGGTCGCGGATGGAGTCGATGATGGTGCCGAAATCCGAGAAGGAGCGGCCGGTGGCGCCGGGGCCGCCGGCGAAGAGGGTGTCGCCGGTGAACAGCGCGGCCAGTTCGGGCAGGTGCAGGGAGACCGAGCCGGGGGAGTGGCCGGGGGTGTGCAGGATGTCGATGTCGGTGCCCGCCACCGTGATCCGGTCGACGCCGTCGAGGGAGCGGTAGTCCGCGCTGGGGTGGGTCATCCGCCACAAGGGCTCGTCACCGGGATGCAGCAGGACGGGGGCGTCGAGCCGCTCGGACAGTTCGGGGGCGACGGTCACGTGATCGTTGTGACCGTGCGTGCACAGAATCGCGCGGACCCGCCGGTTGCCCACGGCCGCGGCGATGGCGTCGGCGTCGTGGGCGGCGTCGACGACGAGCACCTCCTCGTCGTCACCGATCAGCCACACATTGTTGTCGACATCCCAGGTGCCGCCGTCGAGAGCGAAGGTGCCGGAGGTGACCACCCGGTCGATACGCGCACTCACCAGACCACCACCGAGCGCAGCACCTTGCCCGCGCCCATCGCGGCGAAAGCCTCTTCGACATCGTCGATCCCGATGCGCTCGGTGACGAACCGGTCCAGCGGCAGCCTGCCCTGGCGGTGCAGGTCGATCAGCATCGGGAAGTCGCGCTCGGGCAGGCAGTCGCCGTACCAGGACGACTTCAACGACCCGCCGTGCGAGAACAGGTCGATCAGCGGCATGTCCAGGGTCATCTCCGGGGTCGGGACGCCGACCAGCACGACGGTGCCCGCGAGGTCGCGGCCGTAGAAGGCCTGCTTCCAGGTCTCGGGCCTGCCCACCGCGTCGATCACCACGTCGGCGCCGAAGCCGCCGGTGAGGTCCTTGATCTGTTCGACCACGTCGCCCTGGGTGGCGTCGATGGTGTGGGTGGCGCCGAAGTCCCTGGCCCAGTCGAGCTTTCGCGCGTCGCGGTCGATCGCGATGATGGTGCCAGCGCCCGCCAGGTACGCGCCGGCGATCGCCGCGTCGCCCACGCCGCCGCAGCCGATCACCGCGACGCTGTCGCCGCGCGAGACCGCGCCGGTGTTCATCGCGGCACCGATGCCCGCCATCACGCCGCAGCCGAGCAGCCCGGCCACGGCCGGATCGGTCTCGGGATCGACCTTGGTGCACTGCTTCTCGTGCACGAGGGTCTTGTCGGCGAAGGCTCCGACGCCGAGGGCGGGGGTGAGTGGGGTGCCGTCGGTGAGCGTCATCGGGACGCTCGCGTTGTGGGTGTCGAAGCAGTACCACGGCCTGCCGCGGCGACAGGCCCGGCATTCGCCGCAGACCGCGCGCCAGTTCAGCACCACGTAGTCGCCCACGGCGACATGGGTGACGGCGTCACCGACCGTCTCCACGACCCCGGCCGCCTCGTGCCCGAGCAGGAACGGGAACTCGTCGTTGATCCCGCCCTCGCGGTAGTGCAGGTCGGTGTGGCACACCCCGCACGCCTGTACCCGCACCACCACATCGTGCGGACCGGGATCGGGAATCACGATGTCGACCGTTTCGACCGGCGCGTTCTCGGCGCGGGCGATGACTCCGCGAACGGTGTCGGGCATGCGGACCTCCTCAGTATTCGTCGTCGGAGCCAACGCTAGCCGGTCGGCCCGCCCGGGAATGCCGGGATCGGCGTTCGATCCGGCGAGCCATAGGCGGCGTCGATGGCACCCATCGGTGTTGCATCCTGGACGCACGGCCAGGACGTGGGCACGGTGGAGGAGACCTGGACGAGGAGATCGACATGAACATTCGTGGCACCCGCGTGGCCGTGGTGGCCCTGGCGGCACTCGCGATCGGCGCGGCCGCCTGCTCGGCCGACCCCGCGGCCCCGCCCGCCGCGACCTCCATCGAGTCCGCCGCGGCGACCCCGGGAACTGGTGAGACCGGCCCGGCGCCCACCCGCCCGGTCGATCACCGCCTCGACGCCGACCTCTACGCCGCGGCGGTAGACAACGACGCCGCCGCCGTCCGCGACCTGCTCGCCCGCGGCGCCGACCCGGAAGCGCGCGGCGCCCACGACCGCACCCCGCTCGTCGCCGCGACGAAGAACCGGTCCACCGCCGCCGCGCTGGCGCTAATCGAGGCGGGCGCCGACGTGAACGCGAAGGACGACCTCCAGGATTCGGCCTACCTCTACGCCGGTGCCGAAGGCTACGACGAGATCCTCGCCGCCACCCTGACCCACGGCGCCGACCTGCGCAGTGTCAACCGCTACGGCGGCACCGCGCTCATTCCGGCGAGCGAGCACGGCCACGTCGATACCGTCCGCATGTTGCTCGCGGCAGGTGTGGACGTGAACCACGTGAACACCCCGCGCTGGACCGCTTTGCAGGAGGCGATCGTCTACGGCGACGGCTCCCAGCGCTACCAGGAGACGGTGCGCGCCCTGCTCGAGGCGGGCGCCGACCCGCTGATCCGGGACGCGGAGGGTCGCACGGCCGTGCAGAACGCCGAGCGCCTCGGCCAGGACGCGATCGTCGCCCTGCTGCGCTGACACCGGCTCGGCCGCATCGCTATTCGTGCGGGCCGATCCGGTCGAGGACGGCACCGATCACCAGGCACGAGCTGTCGACCACGTCGCCCAGTGGCGCGCGGTAGCCGTCGAGGACCCATTTCTGCGCGATGATCAGGATCGCGCCGACCAGCCCGTAAAGGACGGTACGCACGCTCGCCGCGGGGTGCTCGGCGACGTCGACGTGCGGGGTGATCAGCGCCAGGCAGATGTCGACCAGCGCGTCGAGGACCTCGTGATAGGCCCGGTCCACCGCCGGACTCACGCCCAGGATCTCGAAGAACGCGATCCGCGGCACCCGGGGGTCGTCGTGGATGAGCTGGAAGTATGCCGTGAGCCCGACCCGCACCTGGGTGTCGAGGTCGGCCCCGGGATCGGCCAGGCCCTGATGGATCGCCTCGAGCATCCGCGCGGTGACATCGCGATACACCTCGAGCAGCAGATCCTCGCTGTCGGTGAAGGATTCGTAGAAGTAGCGCTTGCCGACCCCCGCATTGCCGCAGATCGTGGTCACCGTGGTGTTGCGGTAGCCCTCGGTGCCGAAGGCGTCGGTGGCCGCCTCGACCAGGCGGGCGCGGCGCTGCTGCTGACGTTGCCCGGGGGCGGCGCCCCGGTACCGGCGACCGTCGAGATCGCGATCGGCCACTGTCACATCGTCGATTCTGGCAGGCGATGCGGACGGTGTGGCGGCTGGCGCCGAGGGGAAGTGGCCGAGAACATGTTCTTGCGATCGTACGTGACGCAGGCTACGTTACTTTCCGGTACGGGAACGTCGTGGTTCCCGATGGTGGAGGGCTGAGACCGAAACATGATCAAATATCGTGGGCGGCTGGCTGCGCTGGTCGCATCCGTCGTCGTATTCGCGGGTGCGGTGGCATCCGCCCCGGTAGGGCAGGCCACGCCGGCCGGTGACGGGCTCGACGCACAGTTCGTCGCCACCCACAACGGGCCGCAGCAGTACCCGAATGTGTTCATCGAATGGGACGTCCCCATCACGATGAGCGACGGAACGGTATTGAAAGCCAACGTCTATCACCCGGCCGGTGCGGACGGTCAGCCGATCGCCGAGCCGACGCCGACCATCGTCAACATGACGCCCTACACCAAGCTGGTGTCCAATATCGCCGACTCGGCGCTGGCGGTGCCCGGCCTGTCCGAGGTGCTGCTGCCGATCCTGCAGAACCTGGACTTCTCGGCGTTCGGCTTCAGCAGTCTCAGCGACATGATGAACGCGCTGCCCGGCGGCGCCGCCCGCACCTTCGGCGTGGACCGCAATCTGATCCGCGGTGGCTACACCCAGATCGTGGTCGACGTGCGCGGCACCGGGTTCTCCCAGGGCACCTGGCAGGTATTCGGCGAACGCGAGCAGCTCGACGGCGTCGAGGTGGTCGACTGGGCCGCCGCGCAGGGCTGGTCCAACGGCAAGATCGGCATGAGCGGCATCTCCTACTCGGGGATCAACCAGCTCCAGACCGCGCAGCGGCATCCCGAGGCGCTCAAGGCGATCTTCCCGATCGTGCCCGGCAGTGACCTGATCCGCGATGTCGCCGCCCCCGGTGGCGCGCTGGGCATCGGCTTCATCCCGGCCTGGCTGCTCGCCGTCGACGGCGCCAAACTGCTGCCCGACCTGGTGTCGATCTTCACCGGCAAGTTCGACTGGACCTGGCTCGGTGACCGCATCCGGGACCCGTTCACCTTCTTCAACGTCCTCATCGCGGCGCTGACCACGCCGAGCATCGACCAGATCCCGCCGGAGATGGCCTCGATCCTCGACGACCAGAGCCCGCTGCGCACCGCCTGGGTGGGTCAGCCCGACCAGGTGCAGGTGCCGACCTTCCTCTACGGCGGCTGGCACGACATCTTCACCTACTCCACCCCGCGCATCTACAACGCGGTGAACGTGCCCGCCGAGCAGAAGAAGCTCATCATGGGCGACGTCTACCACGTGACCGTCAGCTCGGGGCTGGGGCAGCCGGGGGCGCCCGCGCCGCTGGAGTCGCTGCAGCGCGCCTGGTTCGACAAGTGGCTCAAGGGCATCGACAACGGCATCGACCGCTACGACCCGGTCACCCTGTGGCAACAGGGCAGCGACCAGTGGACCCGCGACGTCGCCTTCCCGCGTCCCGGCATGGACTACCGCCGCATGTACCTCGATCCCGCGTCGTCGGGAACGGCTCCGGGCGCGCGGTTCGACGGCAGCCTGGTCACCGCGCCCGGTGGGGCCCAGCGGGTCTCGGTGGACCCGAGCCTGACCACGATCTGCTCCCGCGACGCCGCCCAGGGCACGGCGGGGCTCGTCCCGCTGCCGGACATCTGCGCCAAGGACGCCCGGATCAGCGAGGGTGCCGCGCTGACCTTCACCACCGCCCCGGTGACCCAGCCGACCCGCGTCTCCGGCGAGATCGCCGCGCACCTCAACACGGTGCTCGACGCCACCGACGGGTACTGGACGGTGACGGTCAACGACGTCGCTCCCGACGGCACCTCCACGGTCTGGTCGCAGGGCCAGTTGATGGCTTCGCTGCGCGCGGTCGACGAATCCAAGTCGCGGCGCTCGCCCAGCGGCGACTACACCGATCCGTACCCGTACCTCACCCTGGACACCCGCCAGCCGGTCGTCCCCGGTGAACCGACCACCCTCGACATCGGTATCCGCGCCACCGACGGTGTGCTCCAGCCGGGCCACCGGCTCCGTGTCGACGTCTTCGCGGGCAACTTCCCGAGCGGAATCCCGTTGCGGCCGTTGCTGAACGAGAGCGGCCTGCGCACCCAGCACCTGGAGCTGGACCCGGCCCGCCCGAGCTGGATCAACATCCCGCTGGACACCGATCCCGGCTGGTGACATCCGTCCACCGCACCCCGCCTCGCCTGGTCGAGGCGGGGTGCGGTGCCTTCGGGGCGGCTCGCCCGGCGGCGGAGGGGGTCGCGCCGCCCGCACCCCTGGCACACTGGCGTGGTGGCGACATCGGGCCGGGTGGTGGCGCGGATCGGCCCGGTGGTCGCGGCTGCCGGGCGATGGGTGCGCAGCGCGCCGGGAACGTATCTGTGGCTGGCCGCGCTGGCGGTGACCACGCTGATCATCACCCGGCTGCCGCCGGAGGAGGCCAGGGCCTGGCTCGGGCACCGCTCGACCAATCTGCACCATCTGGCCGAGGACCCGATCCGGGTGCTGATCGGCAGTGCCTTCTGGACCGACGGCGGTGGCTGGTTCGGCTACGCGGTGCTGTTCACGCTCTTCCACGCCAATGCCGAACGCTGGCTGGGCACGTTGCGCTGGCTGGTGGTGGCCGCGGTCGCGCACGTCGGGGCGACCTATCTCAGCCAGGGCGTGCTGCTGTGGGCGATCCGGCACGGGCACGCGCCGGAGCGGGCGATGTTCACCCTCGATGTCGGGGTCAGCTACGCGCTGGCCGGTGTCGCCGCGGTGCTCGCCTACCGGCTGGTGTGGCCGTGGCGGCTGGGGTACCTGCTCGTGCTGGCGGCGGTGGTGATCCCGCCGATCTTCGTCAACCGGACCTTCACCGATATCGGGCACGCGGGCGCGGCGGCGATCGGCCTCGCCTGCTACCCGCTCACGCGTGGTCGCGACCGGCGCTGGGACCCCGCCGAAATGCTGCGCGGCCGGAAAACCGCAGCAAAATAGGTGTTACCTCGAATACTACATAGATGTATCATTGGTCTACCGCGAAGACCGGCGCACCGATGCGCCACGGTGCCCGAGGGTGCTGCGCGGGGAGGACGAGGAGTACCGATGAAGCTACTTCGCCGGGCAGCACCGCGCCCGGAGACGGACCCGGGCCAGGTCGCACTGCACGCCCGCAACGTGCGCTTCGACTGGTCGGACGTGGCACTGCAATGGATGCCCGACGAACCGATCGCCGGACATCTGATCTGCGCGCTCAACATGCTGCTGCCCGAGGGTGAGCGCATGTTCATCGCCACCTATCGCGAGGCATTGCCCTACGTCAAGGACGAGAAGCTGCGCGAGGACATGCTCGGCTTCATCGGTCAGGAATCGATGCACGCGGAGACCCACGAGAAGGTCCTGCACGACGTCTTCACGGCCAATGACATCGACAGCGCGCCCTATGTGCGCCAGATGGAATACCTGTTCCGCAAGACGCTGGGCCCGCGCGGCGGCGACGACCGCGCCGCCCGGCAGATGCTGGTCGAACGCCTCGCCTTCATCGCCTGTCTCGAGCACTTCTTCGCCTGGCTGGGCGACTGGGTGATCAACGCCGACCTGGAGAAGTTCGGCGCCGACCCGAACATGGCCGACCTGTTCCGCTGGCACGGCGCCGAAGAGGTCGAGCACCGCAATGTCGCCCATGACGTGGCCGAGTACTTCGGCGTCGGTTACGCGCGGCGCTGCGCGTCGATGACGCTGGTCTTCCCGATCTTCATCGCCCTGCTCGTGCGTGGCGCGCGTTTCCTGGTGCACCAGGACCCGAAGCTGCCCGACCACGGCTACCTGCGGCTGATCGCCGGGGTCTTCGCCGCGATGTGGCGGGGCGCGCTGCCGGGTATCCCGTCGCTGCTGCGCAGTGCGCTGTCGACCTTCCAGCCCGGCTACAGCCCGGAGACCGTCGGCTCGACCGCCCAGGCGGTGGCCTATCTGGCCAGTTCGCCCGCGGCCCGCGCGGCGGCCTCGTGACGACCCACGACATCCCCCGGGTACTGCCCGGCGATCTCTACGGCAAGCATCGCCACGACCCGGGGACCCGGTTCCTCGACGCCGTCGCCACGGCCCGGCTGCGCTGGAGCGCCCTGGCCAACCGCCGCGACCTGCGCACCCGCGTGGACGACCGCCGCTTCCCCGTGGTGGTCACCGAACGCCGCGTCGAGGCGCACGACCAGGACGTGGTGAGCCTGCGCCTGGCCGCACCCGACGGCCGGGTACTGCCGCGCTGGCGCCCCGGCGCCCACCTGGACCTGGAACTGCCCTCGGGCAGGCTGCGCCAGTACTCGCTGTGCGGCGATCCGGCCGACGAGCGCGCCTACCGCATCGCTGTGCGCCGCATCCCGAACGGGGGCGGCGGCTCGAACGAGGTGCACGACGAACTCCCGGTCGGCACCCGGTTCGTGGTGCGCGGCCCGCGCAACGCCTTCCCGTTCGCGGTGCCCGGCCACGGCTCGCCCGCCCAGCGGCTGCACTTCGTCGCCGGTGGCATCGGCATCACGCCGATCCTGCCGATGGCCCGGCTCGCGCATCGCCTGGATCTGCCGTGGACGATGGTCTACAGCGGCCGCGGCCGCGACACCATCCCGTTCCTGGACGAACTGGAGAGCTTCGGCCCGCGCGTCACCGTGCGCACCGACGACGAACACGGCCTGCCCACGGCGGCGGATCTGCTGCCCGGCGTCGGCGCGGGCACCGCGGTCTACGCCTGTGGGCCCACCCCGATGACCTCGGCCGTCGTGGCGGCCGTCCGCGACCTGCCCCGGGTGGAACTGCACTTCGAGCGGTTCTCGCCGCCGCCGGTGGTGAACGGCACCGCCTTCGAGGTCGAATTCGCCTCCACCGGACAGGTGATCACGGTCCCGGCCGACAAGACCGTGCTCGACGCCGTCCTGGCCGAACGCCCCGACCAGCCCTACTCGTGCAGGCAGGGTTTCTGCCGCACCTGCGTGGTGCGGGTGTGCGCGGGCGAACCCGACCACCGCGAGTCCGTACTCTCCGACGACGAACACGCGGCCGGTGCCATGCTCGCGTGCGTATCCCGTTCCCACGGTGAGCGTTTGGTGCTCGACCTGTGAGTTCGCTTCCTGGACAAGGAGTCCGACAGCCCATGACGATCGACAGCCCCCAGGCCGCCAACCAGCGCACCGTCCGCAGCGGCGATTTCGACATCGCCGTGTTCGAGTACGGTGACCCCGCCGCCGACACCGTGGTGCTCGTGCACGGCTGGCCCGACACCCACCACCTGTGGGACCGGGTGATCCCGCTGCTCGCCGAGCGCTTCCACGTGGTCGCCTACGACACCCGCGGCCACGGCGCCTCCACCCGCACCCAGCGCACCGAGGACTTCCGCCTCGACGAACTCGCCCGCGACTTCTACGCGGTGCTCGACGCGGTGAGCCCCGACCGTCCCGCGCACGTACTGGCCCACGACTGGGGCTCGGTGCAGGTGTGGGAAGCCGTGTGCGAGCCGCAGGCCGCCGAGCGGGTCGCCTCGTTCACCTCGGTCTCCGGCCCCAACCTCGACCACCTGGCCAGCTGGGTGCGCGACCGCCTGTCGCGGCCGAGCCCGCGCAACATCTGGCAGCCGATGACCCAGCTCGCGTCCTCGGCCTACACCTTCTTCTTCATGACCCCCGGCCTGCCGCGCGCCACCTTCAACACCATCGGCACCGAGAAGGTCTGGCAGCGCGCGGTGTCGCTGATGAACGACACCCCGGCCGCGAATGTGAAGCTGGGCCCCACCTTCCGTCGCGACATGGTCGACGGCCTGCTCATCTACCGCGCCAATATCGTCCGGCGCATGCTCGCCCCGCGCGAGCGCCGCACCAGGGTGCCGGTGCAACTGATCGTCGCCGGTCGCGACGTGGCGGTGCGCCCGGCCGGGTACGACGACTCGGCCAAGTGGACCGACCGGCTGTGGCGCCGCGACGTGCCCGCCGGGCACTGGATGCCGTTCTCGCACCCGGAACTGCTGGCCACCGCCACCACCGAGCTGATCGACGCGCTCGACGGCGCGCCGATCGCGCGCGGCCTGGCCAGGGCCGAAGTCGGCCGCAGCCGAAGGGAATTCGAGCACAAGCTGGTGGTCGTCACCGGTGCGGGCAGCGGCATCGGCCGCGAGACCGCGCTGGCCTTCGCGCGCCTGGGCGCCGAACTGGTGGTCTCCGATGTCAACGAGCTGGCGGCCAAGCAGACCGCCGAGCTCGTCGCGGCCGAAGGCGGCCTCGCCCACTCCTACGCGCTGGACGTGTCCAGCGAGGACGCGGTGCGCGCGCACGCCGATACCGTGATCGCCGCGCACGGCGTGCCCGATGTGCTGATCAACAATGCCGGCGTCGGCCAGGCAGGCGGCTTCCTGGACACCCCGTCCGAGGAGTTCGACCGCGTGCTGCGGATCAACCTGGGCGGCGTGGTCAACGGTTGCCGGGCTTTCGGTGCGGCGATGGCCGACCGTGGCCTCGGCGGGCACATCGTGAACCTGTCCAGCATGGCCGCCTACAGCCCGCAGCGCGATATGAGCGCCTACGCCACCAGCAAGTCGGCAGTGTTCATGTTCTCCGACTGCCTGCGCGCCGAGCTGGCCGACCGCGGCATCTCCGTCTCGACGGTGTGCCCCGGCATCGTGCACACCAATATCGTTGCCACCACCCGCATCTCGGGTGTCTCGGCGGCGGAGGAGGCGGCCGCGCAGCAGAAGTTCGACAAGCTCTACGAGCGGCGCGGCTACACCCCCGACCGGGTCGCCGCGCAGATCGTCAAGGCGGTGCGCGACGGTCGCGAGATCGTGCCCGTGACGCCGGAATCGTGGCTGCAGTACCGGATCAACCGGCTCGCGCCCGGCGCCGTCCGCTTCGCCGCGCGCCGGATGAAGCTGGTCTAGGGTCCGCTCACGCCCGGCTCGAGGCGCCGCTGCACGGCGTCGACGAGCCGGGCGTCCACACCCCACGGCTCGGCCACACCGACCCGCCGGTCCAGATCCCACAGCACGCACTGCTCGTCCGGTTTCGCCACCATCGACCAGGCGACCACGGTGCGGCCGAGCTGATCGATCATCGAGCCGTGCTCCGGGGCGGCCTCGCCGACCCCGTCGGGAAAGTGGTGCAGGAACCGCCCGTAAGCCTCGTCGCAGAAACTCGCGTAGAGCCGCGTGCACAGGATCAGCCCGTGCCACGCCTCGTCGACGGCGTGCGAGGGCATGCCGATCACCTGGTCGTCGCGCATGGCGGCACCACAGCACCGCAACCATTGCCGCAGACCGGTTTCCACCAGGTCGCGGGGCTGCCAGGGGCAGGTCTTGAAGATCGCGTCGGGCAGCCGCAGGTCGGCCACGACGCGGTCGACGGTGGCCGGATCGGCCCGTCGACGGCCGAGACGGGGGATCGAGAGCGCCATAAGCCCACTGTAAGCGGCGTCGGTTAGCCTGCGGGCATGGTGCTGCTGATCGTGCTCTTGTTCTTCGCCGTGATGATCGGCGCGGTGGTGTTCGTCATCGTGAAGGTGGTCTCCTCGGCGACCCGTCCGCCCACGGGCCCGTTCGATCCGCGCTGGACGGCGGGCTCGTCGTCGGGCACCTACTACGGGTACGCCGGTTCCTCGTCGGGCCAGCCCTGGACACCCGACAGCGGCACCGACTATCCGGATTCCGGCTCGCACAGCGGCTGCGGGGGCGGCAGCAGCTGTGGTGGCGGCAGCAGTAGCAGCTGCGGCGGCGGCAGCAGTAGCAGCTGTGGCGGAGGAAGCAGCAGTAGCTGTGGTGGCGGCGGTAGCAGTTGCGGTGGCGGTTCCTGACGGTGTGATCCACACCGCACCGTCCTTGACCTGAACCTCGCTTCAGGTTCCATGCTGGACGCATCCGAGAACACCACGAAGGAGTCGCGATGCGTGCCGTGCAGGTCAAGGAATTCGGTGGTCCCGAAGTGCTCGAGGTACGGGAAGTGCCGGTGCCGCAACCGGATTCGGGGGAGGTGCGCGTCGACGTCGAGATCGCCGACGTGATGTTCCTCGACACCCGGCTGCGCAGTGGCTGGGGGCTGGACTTCTTCGCCCTGAACCTGCCGTACGTGCCCGGCGGGGCGGTCGGCGGTGTGGTGAGCGCGGTCGGCGCCGGCGTCGATCCCGGGTGGATCGGCAAGCGGGTGGTCACCCAGACCGCGGCCAGCGGCATCGGCGGCGGCGTCCCCACCGGCGGCTACGCCGAGCACGCCCTGGCCAAGGCCGAGACGCTGGTCGAGATCGCCGACGGGCTGAGCACCGAGCAGGCCGTCGCGCTGGCGAACGACGGCCGCACCGCGCTCGCGGTCTTCGATCGCGCGGCGGTCGCGCCCGATACGTGGGTGCTCGTCACCGCCGCGGCGGGCGGCCTCGGCACCCTGCTCACCCAGCTCTGCGTGGCGGCCGGGGCGAAAGTGGTCGCCGCCGCGCGCGGGACCGACAAGCTCGCGCTCGCCACCCGGCTCGGCGCGAGCGCGGTGGTCGACTACTCCGAGCAGGGCTGGGCCGACCGGGTCCGCGAGATCACCGGTGGGGGAGCGCGGATCGTGTTCGACGGTGCGGGCGGCGAGCTCGGTGCCGCCGCGCTCACAGCCACCGCCGACGCCGGTCTGTTCCTCGGATACGGTTCCGCGGCAGGAGGTTTCGCCGAGACCGGCGCCGAAAGCGCTGTGGCCAGGGGAGTTACCGTGCTCGGCCTGTTCGATGTGGTTAGCGGCCCGATCGACTGGTCCGCCCTCGCGCGCCGCGCCCAAGCCGAGGTCGTGGCCGGACGACTCGAAGTGATTGTCGGCCAGACCTTCCCGATCGACCGCGTTCGCGATGCGCATACTTCCATCGAGAACCGTTCCGCACTCGGTCGCACGCTCTTGACGATCGCCGCGCCATTGTAACTTGTTCAGCGCTGCAAGGGAATACGCGTTAAGTTCATAGTGTGCAGGGAATAATTGTCATCGCAGTCATTGCTGCTGTTCTGTTGCTGGTGGTCACCGTGATCAAAGTCGCCAGCAACCCGGGGGGTTCCATCGAGCGTCGCGACCGTGCTCTACGCGCACGATCTCAGCGTCAGACGGCCGACAGGGCTTGACCCGCACCTACCACACCCACCACCTCCACCCATCACCACCAGCGACCGGGCCGTCGCATCGTCCCAGGACAGCCCGGCCCGGTCGCCCCGACCACCCCGCACAACTGGTCAACCCCACGCCCCACCGGGTACCATCCGACACGCCCGCGGACACCCGCGGCCAGGGGCGGTAGCTCAGTCGGTTAGAGCCGCGGACTCATAATCCGCTGGTCGTGGGTTCGAGCCCCACCCGCCCCACATTCCCCTATTTCACTCCGGCGCCGCAATCCGCTTTCCGAGCGAAACCGTCCGGTTCCAGAATTTCTTTTCTTCCAGCCCACCCACGGATCGAATTGTTGTCCCGGAAGGTGCGCTTATCGGTATGAATCAGCACACCTTCCGGGCCGCCTCGCTATCGGATTCCGAAGTTCAGTGGACCAGGGGTCCACATGGCCGAGCGATCGAGGGTGACGGTGTCGAGCCGAGCCGGGCCCGCGGTGGGAGCGTAGGGAACCAGGCGGTGGATCTCGCCCCAGTTGCGCTTCCAGTCGTCGCGCAGGTAGGAGGGCAGAACCTCAGCGCGCGTGAGCAGTTCGGTGTAGCCGAGAGGGCCACCGGAGGAGTGGCTCTGCCAGTTACTGGTCATGATCGCGGCGGAGAATTCGGGCAGGATGCGGTACTCGGGGATCTCGGCGACGCCGTGCCGGTGCCGCATGGGTTGCTGGCAGGGGAACTGCAGGCCGACGAGCCAGTCCAGCAGGACCGGGCGGATGTGGCCGACCAGGTCGTCGAGGGTGCGCAGCGCGGGAACACGTGGCGGGGTGATCGCCACCCACTGTTCGGCCTCGGAGCTGTCCACGGCGGCGACCAGGCGCACCGCGTCGGCCTGGGTGGGCAGCTGCCCCAAGGGGACTCGCAGATTGCGCCAGGACGGCTGCAGGACGCTGACATCGTCGGGAACGACGCTGCCGAGCGGCTGGACCTCGCCCGCGGTGGCGCTGCCGTACTCGACCTGCACGCGCTGCCCGGGAACCGGCAGACCGTCGAGGTCGGTCGAGGCGATCCGCCCCGCGGCCGCGATCGCGAGGATCTCCCCGCGACTGCCGCCCGCGTCCGGGGTCGGCAACCGGTACCAGCCGGAGACGAGCGTCTTGGTGACACCGGGACTGCCGTAGCTGCCCAGCACCGGCGTCGTCGCCGGGTTCAGGCCGAACGGGAGCGGGATCGAGCTGCCGTTGATGCCGCGGGCACCGGAACCGTCCGGCCCACCACCGTCGGCCGAACCCGACTTGGTGGTCGTGCCCGCGCTGCCGAGCGACTGACCGACCGACGCGGCGGCGGCATCGGAGGCATCGGGGGTCAGATCGTTGGTGTTGACACCGTCGGGTGTGAAGCCGCTGGTCTGCGCTCCGAGCGCCGTCGCCGGGTCACCGGACAGCGGTGTCAGCATTCCGGCGTTCGGATCCGGTTCCACGAGCACATCGTTCGCCAGTCCACACGGCTCGCCCGCCAGCGCCGACAGGTTCGACTTCGCCAGTGAATAGGCCGGGTACTGGTCGATGCCCGCCTTGACGAACGAGGCCACCTCGAAGGCCACCACCAGCGCCACCGCGAGCGTGAGGACCGGCACCCGCCGCCGCGTCCGATGCTCGGCCCGGCGGAACGGTTCCCGGACATGCAGGAATCCCGCCACACCCAGCAGCAGCACGGCGACACCGAGCAGCGCGGTCCCCGCGCCGATCCCGTTGACCGAGATCGGCTTGTCCCACCAGGGAATCCCGTAGCTGGCGACATACCACCAGCTGTTGGAACTGGTGAACGACAGCGCCAGCACCGCGAAGACGGCAGCCGCGAACAGGGCGCGATTGCGCGGGGAACGCACGATCCGCGGCCCGGCGGCCACCGCCGCCACCACCGCGACCGCACCGGCCAGACCGGCGAACACGCCCATGTGATGGGTGAACTTGGTGGGGGACAGTGCCATCAGCGGAATCGTCGCGATCGTGGTGCCCAGTATGCGGCGGGTGGGCCCGGCCGCCAGACCCGGAATCCGGCCGCCGTAGCGCAGCAGCGCCAGGATCGAGACCGCCAGCGTCAGGAACATCATCAGCATGGCGAACCGCCGCGCCATCGACCCGTCCGGCCCCGCCTGGAACAGCGATTGGTAGACGAGAGTCTCGTCGTACCAGGGCATGTTCGGGCCGACCACGCGATGCGCGTCGCTCATCGCGGTGACCTCGGCGATCGGCTGGCCGACGAACACGATCGCCAGCACCGACAGGCCCACCGCCGCGGCGGGGGCGAGCACCGCGAGATAGCCCACCCGCCTGGCCCGCTCGACGATGATCTGCACGAGTGGGCGCGCGCCGGCCAGCAGCGCGGCGAAGCAGATCACTCCGGCGGGGTTGGTGACCACCGCCAGCGCGGCCGGGATCAGAGCGACCGCGGCCGGGGCGAGCCGGCGCGTCGCCAGGGCGCGTTCCATCGACACCCACACCAGCAGCACGCCCAGCGCCACCGTGGGCTCGGGCCGCAGCCCGTTGTTGTAGGGCAGCCAGAAGGCCAGCAACATGAGTCCGCCCGCCCAGATTGCCGCCTTCACGCGCCGGGCGGCGATGCCCAGCCGCGGCACGACCTCGCGGCTGATCAGCAGCCAGCACACTATGCCGAACAGCAGTTCCGGCAGCCGCACCACGATGCTCGCGGTGGAGATCTGCGACAACCACCCGATCACGAGGTCGTAGGGAATTCCGATCGGCGTTTCGGGGACACCGAAATAGGCGAAATAATTGGCGAGATAGCCCGCGTGTCCGGCGGTTCGGGCCATGCCGAGGATATAGCCGTCGTCGGCGGTACCGGCACCGATGAAATACCAGAGGATCAAGGTGCCGATGACGACGCCATCGATCCATCGCGGGCGCCACCACCGGCGCGGCAGCACGCGGCGGTTGCCGCGTCCGTCCAGGCAATCCAGCCGATGCAGCGCGAACAGTGCCACCGCGGCGGCGACGAGAACGCCGATGATGGCGAGGGTTTTGAGGACAGTCGGGGTGGTGGTGAATCGTGAGCCTTTTTCATCCTGCCGCTGAACCATGTTGCACCGCAGCGTGATTGATCTGCCGCTCCGGATGCGAACTGGCGAAGCCCCTGGTAAGAGAGC
>NZ_JBSGDP010000051.1:0-45473 GCF_053602435.1 Nocardia sp. NPDC004415 | reverse complement strand
ATGACCCCGAACACATGATCAGTCAGGCGCTCATCGTCCTACCTCGTTTCCCTGCCACCTGGTGGCCGGGTCGGTGTCCGTGTCGCTCTGACTCGAATTAAGTTACGCATCGCCGAACACGAAGTCAAATCGCCTGGTCGGACGGCATTTTGGGGACGGTGAACGGTACGGTGGCATTCGGTCTGTCCGGACGAGGGAGGGAACGGCGATGCGGAACGCGGGGAAAGAGAAGGCCACAGTGAAGCGGCGGGGTTGGCGGCGCATCGTCGGGGCGGGCTTTGTTGTGGTGAGTGGGCTGGCGTTCGTGACGATCGGGTCGAATGCGGCGCTGTGGGCCATGTCTTCGGGGCATCGCAGTGATGTGGCGGGGGCGCCGGTGGTGCCGGTGGTGATCGTGCCGGGGGCCAAGGTGGGCGCGGACGGGACGCCGATGGCGTATCTGCGGGGGCGCCTGGATGTGGCGATCGAGTTGGTGGCGGCGGGGAAGGCCGGCGAGATCCTGTTGTCGGGAGACGCGGGTGGCTCGTCGGGGGACGAGATCGCGTCGATGAGCCGGTATCTGAGCGAGCACGGGGTGGATCCGGCGATCGTGCGGGCCGATGGGGAGGGGTTCTCGACGCGGGAGACGTGTGAGCGGGCGCGGACGATGTTCGGGGTGGAGCGGGCGATCATCGTCACGCAGTATCAGCATCTGCCGCGGGCGGTGGCGCTGTGCCGGGAGACGGGCATCGATGCCGACGGTGTGGTCGCCTATTGCGAGTGCAGGCGCCAGACCGAGTTCCGCAACAACATCCGGGAGTGGTTGGCGGCGCCGAAGGCGGTCGCTCAGATGCTGCTGTCATGACCCCAAAACTGGTGTGGCAGAGCGTGAATGACCCTGGTTTCCGGCGTACAAAACTTTACAAAACGTGGCCGGTCGCAAGAATCACTCGGTCTGCGCGACACGCTGGGCTAGCCTGACGACCGCCGACTGCCGAGGCGATCCCGACGTCCCGGAGTACGCGCAGATCGTTTGAGGTACAACAGTTTTGACATCGAAGCTCAGTCCTGTCGTGCGTGCCGCGACGCGAGCCGACATCGCCGGGATGGTGGATGTGCTGGCCGGGGCCTTCGCCTATGACGACCCGATCGACGAGTACATCTTCCCGGACGAGGCCGTGCGCGGGCGGCGTGCTCCGCGGATGTTGCGGGCGATGATCACCCACCGTTTCCTGCCTTCCGGCGGGGCCGAGGTGGCGGTGCTGGAGGACCGCGTGGTCGGCGCGCTGCTGTGGTATCCGCAGGGTTACCGGCCCGGCGGGCTGCGCGAGATGATCGCGGGGCCACAGCTTCTCGCGGCGATGGGTGGGGCCGTGCGGCGCGGGATCGAGGTGGACGCGGCGATGGATCGCGCGGCACCGGACGAGCCGCACTTCTTCCACGTGTATCTCGGGGCCGACCCGGCCTTGCAGCGCAGCGGTGTGGGGCGCGCGCTGTACGCGTCGTTCACCGCGCGGGCGGATCGGGAGGGTGCCGCGATCTGCGGGATCTGCAAGGACGCCAATGTGGGCTACTACCAGGCGCTGGGTAACGAGCGCGTCGGCGCGGTGCGCCTGGGTGACGCGGGGCCCGAGCTGAACATCATGGTTCGCCGGCCCCGGTAGGACCGACCGGCGGGTCTCCGCCGACGACCGTACGAATTCCCGAGCTGGACGAGGATTCCCCATGCCTGACATTGCCATCGTCGGTATCGGCTGCCGCTATGCCGGCGGCATCGATTCACCGGAGTCGTTCTGGGACTTCGTGATCGACAAGCGCGACGGAGTGCGCGAGATCCCGCCGGACCGCTGGGACTGGCGGCGCTACTACGACGCCGATCGGCGCGCGCCCGGACGGATGTACACCAAGCGCGCCGCCTTCATGACCGGGGACCCGTGGGAGTTCGACCCGGAGTTCTTCGGGATCTCGCCGCGCGAGGCGACGGCGATGGACCCGCAGCAGCGGCTGATATTGGAGGTGGCGTGGGAGGCGCTCGACGACGCCGGGATCGCCGGGCGCAGCGCGGGGGCCTCGCTGGGGGTGTTCGTGGGGGCCTTCACGCTGGATCAGCTCGCGACCTCGGTCGGGCCCGCGCTGCCGCATGTGGATCTGCACACCGCGGTCGGAGTGTCGTACACGATGCTGTCGAATCGCATCGCGTACGCGCTGGATTTGCAGGGGCCCGCGGTCACGATCGACACCGCCTGCTCGTCGTCGCTGGTGGCGCTGCATCTGGCGTGTCAGGCGATCGCGAACGGTGACTGTGAGTTGGCGATCGCCGGTGGCGTGAACGTGATGGTGCAGCCGGAGACGTTCGTGTCGATGTGCAAGGGCGGGTTCCTGGCGGCGGACGGGCGCAGCAAGCCGTTCGACGCGGCGGCCGACGGGTACGGGCGTGGCGAGGGCGCGGGCATCGTGGTGCTGAAGGCGCTGGCCGACGCCGAGCGCGACGGTGACCGGATCTACGCGGTGGTCAAGGCCACCGGGACCAATCAAGACGGGCGGACCACCGCCATCACCGTGCCCAATGCTTCGGCACAGGAGGCGCTGGCGCGCACAGTGATCCGGCGCTCGGGGATCGCAGCGCGGGACGTCACCTATGTGGAGGCGCACGGGACCGGGACGCCGGTCGGTGACCCGCTCGAGCTGCGGGCGATCGGACGGGCGTACGGGGCGTCGACGGGGCGGGCGCAGCCGCTCGGGGTCGGCTCGCTGAAGGCGACGCTGGGGCATACCGAGGCGGCGTCGGGGATCGCGAGTGTCATCAAATCGGCGCTGGCGGTGTGCCATCGAACGATTCCGCCGCAGGGGTGGCTGGACACGCCGAATCCGGAGATCCCGTTCGCGGAGTGGGGTATCCGGGTGCAGACCGAGGCGGAGGTGGTGGGAGCCGAGGTCGAGCGGATGACGGTGGCCGTCAACGGGTTCGGGTACGGCGGGACCAACGCGCACGCGATTCTGCAGGAGTATCGGACGGAGGCCGGAGTGGGCCGGGCGCCCGCGCATTTCGGGGTCATGCCGTTGTCGGCGCGGTCGGAGGCGGCGGTGCGGCAGCTGGCGCTCGGGGTGGCCGAGCGGATCGCCGAGGGTGCCGATCCGGCGGCACTGGCGGAGGCGGCCTGGCGGCGGCGCCATCATCATCCGGTGCGGGCTGCGATCGCCTTCGGGGACGACAGCGAGCTGGTCGAGGGGCTGGTCGGACTCGCCACCGGCGCGGGACGCGTCGGGCGGACGGTCGTCAAGAAGGCGGCCGAGCCGGTGTTCGTGTTCACCGGGATGGGGCCGCAGTGGTGGGGCATGGCGCGGGAATTGCTCACTGCGGACGGGGTTTTCGCTGATGAGGCGCGGCGGGTGGACGCGGAGTTCCAGGCCGTCGCGGGGTGGTCGATCGTCGAGGAGCTGCTGCGGCCGGAGGACGAGTCGCGGGTGAGTACGACGGCGGTCGCGCAGCCGGCGAACTTCCTGGTGCAGGTCGCGCTGTTCGCGGCCCTGCGGGAGCGCGGGATCGAGCCCGCGGTGGTGGTCGGGCACAGTGTCGGTGAGGTGGCGGCGGCCCACGTGACGGGGATGTTGTCGCTGCGGGACGCGGTGCTGGTGAGCTACCACCGGGCGCGGTTGCAGGCGACGACGGCGGGGACCGGTGGGATGCTGGCGGTGGGGCTGGGGCCCGACACGGTGCGTGAGGTGCTCAGCGCCGACGACACGGTCGATATCGCGGCGATCAACAGTCCGTCGGCGGTGACGCTGGCCGGGGCGGTCGATCGGCTGGACGAGATCGCCGAATCACTCTCCGAGCAGGGTGTTTTCGCGCGGCGGTTGACCGTCGAGGTGCCGTATCACAGTGCGCTGATGGATCCGATTCTCGACGAGCTGCGTGGTGCGCTGGCGGGACTGACGGTGGCCGAGCCGCGAATTCCGCTGTACTCCACCGTGACCGGCGCGCTGGTGACCTCCGACGGGTGGGACGCGGAGTACTGGTGCGCGAATGTGCGGCGGCCGGTGCGGTTCGCCGACGCGCTGAGCGCGGTCGTGCGGGCGGGGCACCGGGTGTTCCTCGAGGTGGGGCCGCATCCGGTGCTGGGGGCCAACATCCGGGAGATCCTCCTCGGGGCCGGTGAGGTCGGGACGACCGTGGCGACGCTGAACCGCAAGCAGCGCGACGGGCACAGCATGCGGCAGGTGCTGGCCGATCTCTATGCCGCGGGGGCGCTGGATGTCGAGGCGCTGTTCACCGTGGTGGACGGGCCGACACCGCAGGTGAACCTGCCGCGGTATCCGTGGCAGCGGACCCGGCTGCGCTCCGAGCTGCCCGAGATGCGGTTGCTGCGGCACGGGACGCCCGGTGCGTATCCGATGCTGGGTGACCCGCATCCCGACGATCCGTCGACCTGGCGGCGGCACCTGACGGTCGCGGCGCAGCCGTGGCTGGACGATCACGTGGTCGGTGGGATGCGGATCCTGCCGGGGGCGGGATATCTGGAGGCGGCGCTCAGCGCGGCGGCGGTGCGCACCGAATCGGCGCAGGTGGGGGTCGAGGGGGTGCGGTTCGTCGCGCCGCTGGTGGTCGACGGGGGTGACGCGCCGATCGTGGAACTGCACCTGGAGGAGTCGACGCGGCGGTTCACGATCCGGTCGCGGGGCGCGGCCGGGGCGCACTGGACCGTGCACGCGCTGGGGCGGGTGGTCGAGGGTTCCTATGATCCGACCACGGCTGAGCTGCCGGATCTCGCCGCGATGGTGTCCGTCGATCCCGCCGGGTTCTACGCGGGACTGACCGCGGCGGGGCTGGAGTACGGGCCGACGTTCCGGCGGGTCACCGAGATCTGGCTGGACGCGGCGACCGTGGTCGCGCGGGTCGACGGCGAGATCGACACCGAGGCGGGCTATCTCGCGCATCCGGCGGTGGTGGACGCGGCATTGCAGACCGTGGCGGCGCTGCTGGCCGCGCGCGGCGGCTCGCGTGACGGCGCGATGGTGCCGGTCGGGGTGGGGTCGGTGCGCAGGCTGGCCGCGCTGCCCGCGCGGGTGACGGTGGTGGCGCGGTTGTCCGAGGGTGACGCGCCGGTCGCCGATATCGATCTGCTCGACGGGGACACGGTGTGCCTGCAGATCCGGGGAGTGCGGTTCGGGTCGCTGACGCCGGGCGCGGGGCCGTTGCAGCGGATGACCGAGCTGTTCTACGAGGACCGCTGGGAGTTGCGCGAACCAGTCGATCCGGCCGCGCTGCCGGGGGTCGACGGGACGTTCACTCTCATCGTGGGTCTCGGGGCGCAGGATCGGGTCGAGCAGGTGCACAAAGCGGTGTGTGACAGCGGGATCGGGTCGGCTGTGCTGTCGCTCGATCCGGCAGATGCCGAGCTGGAGGCGACGCTGACGCGGCAGCTGGGCGAGGTGGTCGCCCGTGAGGCGATGTCGCGGGTGCACGTCTGTGTGGTGCCCGGTGACGGAGATGTCGCGGGGCTGTGGGCGTTGCGACGGGTGGCGGTGGCCCTGGAAGGGTTCCTCGATCATCGGGCGATCGAGCTCGGCGTCGAGATCCCGATGACCGGTGACGGGGCATTGCACGCCACGGTCGTCACGGCGCACGCCTACGCGCATCCGGCCGACCTCACGGCACCCGATCCCGGGCAGGCGGCGGTGGCCGGTGCGCGCCGGGTGCTGCTCAACGAGCAGTCGCGGTTGCGGTGGCGGCTGGTCGACATCGACGCCGACGTGCAGGCCGCCGACCTGGCGGCCGAGCTCGCGATTCCCGGCGCGTTCACCTACGACCTCGGCGACGAGATCGTGCTGCGCAACGGGTTGCGCTGGACCACCGTCGTCGACCGGTCGCTGCCGCAACGGCTCGAGGCGCTCGACACCGCCGAACCGCTCACCGACCCGGAGGCGAACTTCGCGCTGGAACTGCCGTCCTCGCGCACGTTCGCGAAGCTGGGGTGGCGGCGGTGCGCGCGGCGGGCGCCCGGGGCGGGCGAGGTCGAGGTGCGGATGCGCGCGGTCGGGCTCAACTACAAGGACGCGCTGAAGGTGATCGGGCTGCTGGGCGAACGCGAGCTGGCGCCGACGTATTTCGGGACCGTGCCCGGGATGGAAGGCGCGGGCACGGTGGTCCGGGTCGGCGCGGGGGTGAGCGGGGTCGCGGTCGGGGACGCGGTGGTGGTGACGTCGCGGGGCATGATCGCGCGGTTCCACACCACGGGCGCCGACCAGGTCGCGCGGGTCGAGCCGGAGACAGATCCCGGGCGCTGCACCAGCGGAACCGCGTTCGCGACGGCCGAGCACGCGTTGCTCGAGCTGGCCAGGGTGCGGCCCGGCGAGACGGTGCTGGTGCACGGTGCGGCGGGTGGTGTCGGGACGGCGGCGGTGCAGATCGCGAAACTGCACGGGGCGGTCGTGATCGGCACGGCGAGCACCGAGCAGCGGCGGGCGCGGGTGCTGGCCGAGGGCGCCGATCACGTGCTCGGGTCGCGGTCGCTGAGTCTCGTCGATGAGGTGGCGGCGCTGACCGGCGGACGCGGGGTCGACGTGATCCTCAGTACCGCGCCGGGCGAACTGCAACGTCAGAACTTCACCATGGTCGCGGAATTCGGGCGGATCGTGGAGATCGGCAAGGCCGACATCTACGCGGGTGGCGTGCTCGAACTGTCCGCCTTCGACAAGAACATCGCCTACTACTCCTTCGACCTGGACCGGATGCTGCGGGTGCGGCCCACGGCCGTGCTCGATCTGGTGCGGCAGGTGAACACCCGCTTCGACGACGGCACCTACCGGGCGCTGCCGTTCACCAGTTACGGCACCGCCGAGGTGGGGCAGGCGTTCGAGGCGGTCGCCCGGTCCACCGGGACGCACCGGATCGCGCTGGATCTCACCGAGACCGAGCCGCTGGTGCGGCCGACGCTGCCCGAGGTGACGATCGACGCGGCGGCGAACTATCTGGTCACGGGCGGGTTCGGGGCCTTCGGGCTGGCGACCGGGCGGTGGCTGGTGGGGCGCGGGGCCACGCGGCTGACGCTGGCCGGACGTGGTGGGGCGCGCACGGACGCGGCGATCGGGCAGGTCGCGGCGTGGCGGGAGCAGGGGGTCACGGTGGTCGAGGAGCAGGTCGACGTCACCGATGCCGAGGCGGTGGCCGGCATGATCGCGCGGGCGCACACTCCGGAGCATCCGCTGCGCGGGGTGTTCCACACCGCCGGGGTGATCGACGACAAGCGGGTGACCGTGATGGACGAGGCCAGCCTCGCGACGGTGTTCCGGCCGAAGGTGGACGGGGTCCACGCCCTGGTGGCCGGGCTCAGTGCCGCGGACGTGCGGCTCGACCAGTTCGTGCTGTATTCCTCGGGGTCGGCGATGTTCGGTGGCGTCGGCCAATTCGCCTACACCGCAGCCAATACCGCGCTGCACGCCGTGGCGGACTCGGTGGTCCGGGCGGGCGGGAAGGCGCTGGCGGTGGGCTGGGGGCACATGTCCGGCGGTGGCATGGCCGCCGCGGACGAGAACATCGCCCGCTATCTGCGCACCACCGGGTTCGATTCGCTCGATATGGACGAGGGCACCCGCTATCTCGAGCAGGCGTTGCGGCTCGGTGTCACGCAGGCCGCGATCATGCCGATCGACTGGGCGAAGGTGGCCGCCACGGCGCCGTTCTTCGCGCAGACGGGGCGGCTCGCCGCGCAGATCGCCGCGGCGGCCCAGGACGATTCGGCGGCGGCACGACTGCGCGCCGAACTGGCCGAACTCGACGAGGACAAACGCGGCGAGGTGGTGGCCTACATGCTGGCCGAGCAACTGGCCCAGGTGATGGGCGTGGCGGCGGACTCGATCGACCTGACGGTGCCGGTGCCCGAGCTCGGGCTGGACTCGCTGATGGCGGTGGAATTCGGTGCGCTGGTGTCGAAATCGCTGGGAGTGGAACTGATGACGATGAAGATGGGGCGTTCGTTCAGCCTGGAACAGGCGGGGGCGCGGGTGGCCGAGGCGATCGTCGGTGGGGTGACGGCGTGAGCGAATCGGCGCGCGAGCTGGCCCGGAAGTTGCTGTCCGCGGCGGGGACCGGGGCGGCGGCGGTACCTGCCGCGGCGCCCGCCCCGGCCCGCCGGCGGCGGGGACCGGGACGGCAGTTCGCCGATCATCCCGAGGTGGCGGCCATGGCGAACAAGCGCGCCATGATCGCGGCGGTGCACGAGCAGTTCGGGATGCCCAATCCGGTGTTCCTCACCCGGGAGAGCCCCAACGACACCGTCATCCGGTGGCAGGGGCGGCAGCTGGTGAACTTCAGTGCCTACAACTATCTCGGGCTGGCCAATCACCCGAAGGTGGTGCAGGCGGCCAAGGACGCGCTCGACAACTACGGCGCGTCCGCGTCGGCCTCGCGCATCGTGGCCGGGGAGATCCCGCTCTACGCCGAGCTCGAACAGCGGCTGGCGACGATGTACGACGTCGACGACGCCATGGTGACCACCAGCGGGTATCTCACCAATGCCGGGGTGATCGGGTTCCTGCTCGGCAGTGGCGACGTGGCGATCTGCGACGCGCTGATCCATCGCAGTGTGAGTTCGGGAGTGCAGTGGGCGGGGGCGCGTCAGCTCACCTTCCGGCACAACGATCCCGAGTCGCTGCGGTCGGTGCTGCGGATGGCGCGCGGCAACTTCGATCGCGCGCTGGTGGTGGTCGAGGGGCACTACAGCATGGACGGGACGATCGGGCGGGTGGCCGAGATCGCCGAGGTGGCCAGGGAATTCGACTGTGCGGTGATGGTGGACGAGGCGCATTCGTTCGGGGTGCTCGGGGAGACCGGGCGCGGGGTGCGCGAGCATTTCGGGCTGGCCGGTGACGCCGTGGACATCTGGATGGGGACGCTGTCCAAGGCGCTGGGCAGTTGCGGTGGGTTCGTCGCCGGGGACGCGGATCTGATCGGGGCGATGAAGGTGTGCGCGCCGGGTGTGGCGACGCTCAGTGGCGGACCCGCGCCGTCCACGATCGGTGCGGCACTGGCCGCGCTCGACGTCCTCGACTGCGAACCGCAGCGGCTGACCCGGCTGTGGGCCAATGCCGAGCTGTTCCACGGGCTGCTCACCGAGCGCGGGCTCGATCTCGGTGTCTCGCAGGGGACGCCGATCTGCCCGGTGCTGATCCCGCAGGAACTGCGCGTGGGGTATGTCGCCTCGCGGCTGCTCCAGCACGGGATCTACGCCGGACCGATCTCGGCGCCCGCGGTGCCGGCCGGTGGGGAGCGGGTGCGGTTCTTCCTGACTTCCGAACACTCCCCCGAACAGTTGCGCGAGGCGGCCGATCAGCTGGTCGAGGCGGTCAGGGCCGCTGAGGAACTCCCCGATTTCGGAGACGCGAACTGAAGGATCCCCACCGGGTGCGCAGGGAGGGCCGGGACGGCTGGTAGTTCAGGATCGGCTCGTAGGGCGGGCCCGCCAGCAGACTGCGGCACCCGCGAAGGATCGCTGCACGGAGCGCCTCGGAGTCGCCGATATCGGCCGCGAGGTAGTCCGACAGCGCCTCGAGGTGATTCCACAGCACGCCGGGGTCGCCGATCGACGCCTCGGGGAAGCTCGCCAGCACCGAGAGTTGGTGGATGAGCCCGCCCAGGTGGTGCCCGGCGATGTCGGCGCCGGACAGCAGGGCCGTGGCGTGCTCCTTCGCGCGCCGGAGCCGGACCTCGGCCTCCCTTGTCACCCAGCCGTTCTCGTCGGCGACGATGCCGAGTTCCGCCATCGCGGCACGGAACAGGCCGGGCGCCGGACCGGAATCGGTGACGTGCAGGCAGGCGAGGTCGAGCAGTGCCGGGGTGTCGTGGCCTCGGGCCAGGGCCTCGGCGGCCACGGGCGACAGGCGCTCGGCGGGGAGTTCACCGACCGCGAAGAGGTCGGCGGCGCGGCGCAGTTCGTCCATACGGACAAGGATGCGGCAGTGGCGGCTTCGCGGGCAACGCATATTCCCGCCACGCCGGGCGGGACCGTCGGGGTGCCGTGCCAGGGCAATTGGTATCGCGTAGCGTGGTCGGGGTTGTCATGGTGGCCGAGGGAATGGGGTGCATCGTGGGCGGATCCGAGCACGCCGCGCGGCTCGTACGTTTCTGGCAGACCCTGGAGCTGTTCGGTCCGCATCGTGTTCCCGATGTCGGTCCGACGGCCGACGGGCTCGTCGTCGAGCTCGCCGCGGAAGGACCGGCGCCGTGGGAGGACGGCGCGGAACTACCCGCGTTGCGGGCCGGGCGCGGCTGGCAGTTCGTCGTCTACGGCGGCTTGTTCGGGCTGGGCCGGGCGCGCGAGGCGCTGATCCGGGCCTTCGGTGACGACCACCGCGCGGCCGACGCCCGGCGGGCCGGGACCACGGCCGCTTTCGCGGTGACCCTCACCGGTGACGGTGTGGTGGTGGGTGGTTCGGCGTCGCTGTCGGGGCTGGCCTGGGCGATCAACCGGCTGCGTGAACCCGGTCCGGGAGATCCGGGGTGGGCGCAGGGATTCGACCACGACTCGGCCGCGTTCACCGCGGCCTTCGACACCTTGACCCGCGACGCGGCGGCACCGGACGCCGAACAGCAGACCACCCGATGGCTGGATGTGGCCGGGCGCGGCGTCGGTGCCTCACTGATCGCGGCGGGGGCCGACGGAGTGGTCTCGCCGGGGCTGGCGGGGATGTCGGCGCTGGCGTTCGCGCAGCGGGTGCGCTCCGACGACCCCGAGGATCTGGGCGAGGCCCCACAGCTCACCGGGCGCGACCTGCAGACCTTCACCGGCGAGCTGTGCAGCGCACTGGGAATCCGCTCCGAACTGCGCGCGGGCGGGGTGCGGGTGGCCTGCGTGCAGGTCGCCACCCGCGACGCCGACACCGTCGAGGACCGCCTCAACAGCGGCCTCGGGCCCGACCTCGCCATGCTGGCCGAGGCGGTCGACCGGGGCGATATCGGTGCGGCACTGCGCGATTACCTCGCCGCCACGGCCACGCTGCCGACCGACGACCGCATCGATGTCCGCAGGCGCCAGGACGCGGTGGTCGAGGGACTGCTCCCCCACCTCGTGCCGGACGGGCGCTGGCCGGGTGACCCGCTGGTCTCGGGTCAGCAGTTCGCCGTCGACCGGGCGCTGGCCGAATTGCGCGACGACGCCGGGATCTTCGCGGTCCACGGCGCGCCGGGCACCGGCACCACGACCATGCTGCGCGATCTGCTCGCCGGCATCGTGGTCGAACGCGCCACGCAGCTGGCCACCTTCGACGATCCGATGGCGGCGTTCACCGGGATCACCGAACAGGTGCAGGTCGCCAGGAACTACACCGTCGGCGCGCACCGGCTCGCCGCGCAGGTCACCGGGTTCGAGGTGGTGCTGACGACCGGCAGCGACGAGGCCGCGGCCGCGGTGGTCACCGAGATCCAGCACCGCGAAGCCGTCGATCCCGGCGTGCGGCTCAACCACTTCACCGAACTGGCCGAACTGGTGGGCGGCGAACCCGCCTGGGGGCTGGTGGCCGCGGCCCTGGGTGGGGCGCGGCGCAGCTACGGCGAACAGTTCTGGTTCGGCGAACGGTTCGCCACCGAGCGCAAGAACGAGCCGTCGGCGGTCGGCATGCTCGACATCCTCAAACAGGCGGAGTCCGACCCGGATTCGATCCCGGACTGGTCGACGGCGGTGCGCGACTTCGCGACCCGGCGCGCCGAGGTGCGCAGGCTCGCCCAGGAACGCCAGGACGTCGCCGACGCGGTCGCCGAGCTGCCCGACATGAACACCGCGCTGCAGTCGATGGCCGACGAGATCGCCGACGCCGACGACGCGCACGCGCACTGGCGGGAACGCCATCAGGGCGCGACGGAACAGCTACGGGCCGCGCAGGCCGCGCATCACCGGGCGGGCAAGCTGCTCGGGGAGCACAGCGGGCAGAAGCCGGGGTTCCTCGCCTCGTTGTCGACGGGGTTCCGGTCGGGGCGGCGCTGGAGTGCGCGCAGTACCGAGCTGCTGCGGGAACGTCATGCGGCCGAGGCGGACATGCGGCGCAGGCAGAGCGAGGTCGACTACGCGCGCGAGCAGTGGGCGCAGGCCGCCGAGCACGGGCGCGGGCTCATCCGCGACCATCTCGCGCTGACCACGCGGCGGGAGCACGCCCTGGACGTGATCGAGCGGGCGCGCGAGAACTGGGCGCGCACCATCCCGTTCGGCGATGTGGCCGGGGACGAGGAGCAGTTCCAGCTGTGCAATCCGTGGGCCGACGCGCAGTACGCGACCGCGCGACGCGAGGTTTTCGTGTCGGCGCTGAAGGTGCACCGGGCCTTTCTGCTGAACGCGGCGCCGCGGGTGCGCGACAACCTGATCGTCGTCATCGCGCTGATCCGGGGTGAGCTGGAGGTCGCGCCCAAGCCGGAGACGATCGCGGCGGCATGGCAGACGCTGTTCCTCGCGGTGCCGATGGTGACCACGACGTTCGCCGCGCTGCCGACGCTGTTCGCCGGGCTGGGGCGTGAAGCGCTGGGGTGGTTGTTCGTCGACGACGCCGGGCAGGCGGCGCCGCAGTCGGTGGCCGGTGGGTTGTGGCGGACGCGGCGCGCGGTGATCGTGGGCGATCATCGTCAGCTGGGGCCGGTCGGGGTGCTGCCCACCTCGGCGCAGGAGGCGCTGGTGCGCCGGTACGGGCTCGAACGCGAATGGCTGCCGGACCGGGCGACGGCGCGCAGTGCCGCCGATCGCGGGGTGCGCTACGGGACCTGGCTGACCCCGGCCGACGCCGACGAACCGGTGTGGGTGGGCACCCCGCTGCGCGTGCACCGGCGCAGTGACCTGCCGATCTTCGAGCTGACCCATCGGCTGGCCTACGACGACGACCTGCTGTTCTTCGGCACGCCGGAGCGTCCGGAGTTCCCCGGCGGGAACCGGTGGATCGATGTCCGGTCCATCGGCGCGGAGGGGAACTGGATTCCCGGCGAGGGCGAGGCGCTGGGCGTGCTGCTCGCGCAGCTGATCGAGGACGGGGTCGCGGCCGCCGACATCCGGGTGGTCAGCCCGTTCCGTGATGTCGCCCGGGGCGCGCAGGACGTGGCCCGCGGAATCCTCGGGGCGGAGTTCGCCACGCGTCAGGTGGGCACCGTCCACGCCATGCACAGCGATTCCGCCGAGGTCGTCGTGCTGGTGCTCGGCACCTCGCCCCCGGCGGGCGGTTCCCGCCGCTGGGCGGCCGCCAACCCGAACGTCCTCAATGCCGCCGTCTCCCGGGCCCGCCGCCGCGTCTATGTCATCGGGAACCACCGATTGTGGAGCAGCCAGCGGTATTTCGAACAGCTGGCCGACCACTGGCCCATCCAGACCGAGATCCGCCAGCCGGTCAGCCCGTAGGGCCGGCGCCGACGGCCGGCGTGGCCGGTCTGTGACGGAGGCGGTGCACGCCCGCAACTGTGCACCGCCCACCCGAACGATTCGATCTCCGCCCGGACTATTGCCCGGAATTTGCGGGAGAATTGCTGGGTTCGTCGAAGGATCGGAGCCGTCATGAGAACTACCGCGCTGGTCGGATCGATCGCGGGCGCCGCACTGGCGATCGCGATAGCCCTGCCGTCGACAGCTGCCGCCGACCCGGCATCCCCGATTGCCCGCGACTGTCACCCGTCCTATGACCCGTGCGTCCCGATCAACAGCGATGTCGACTGCCTCGGTGGTGGCGGTGACGGGCCCGGCTATACGGGCCGCGTGCGGGTGATCGGGCCGGACGAGTACGAGCTCGACGACAACGGCGACGGCATCGGCTGCGAGCCCGCCTGACGGGACTACGGCGAGTCGAACAGGAACTCGCCGGGTTCGACTGTCGTGCCGAGGGTGGTGGGGTGGATGGTGTCCTTCTTGGAGTCCATCACCACGACCGGGCAGATGGGCGCGTAGCCGGTGCCCTCGAGGGTGGACAGGTCCCAGGTGACGATGGGGGTGCCCGCGTCGACGTCGGATTTCTCGGTGACGTGCAGGTCGAAACCCTTGCCCTCGAGTTTGACGGTGTCGACGCCCAGATGGACCAGGACGCCGATTCCGCCGCCGAGGATGACGAAGGCGTGCGGGTGGAGTTTGAGGATCTTGCCCGCGATGGGGGCCACGACGGTGAGCGGGCCGCGGGTGCGGTCGGGGTCGACGGCGACCCCGGAGCCGACGAGCTGGTCGGCGAAGACCTGATCGGGGACGTCGGCGAGCGCGCGGACCGTGCCGGGCAGCGGGGCCAGGACGGGAACGCTCACAGGATGTCCTCGATGTCCTCGGCGAGGGTGTCGGCCTCGGGACCGACCACGACCTGAACCACCGACCCGGACTTGAGCACACCGTGCGCGCCCGCCGCCTTGAGCGCGGCCTCGTCGACCTTGCCGCCGTCCTTGACCTCGGTGCGCAAGCGGGTGATGCAGGCCTCGATCTCGACGATGTTCTCCGCGCCACCCAGGCCGGCGACGATCGCTTCCGCTTTGGACATGTCTTCTCCCTTTCCGCGGTGGTTGCCGGTTCCAGTATGGGAGCCTCGAATGTGCGCCACGTCATATTTCGCGGTTGACATCCGACACCCACCTGGTCAAACTGACAACTGGTTATGACCGGACAGTACCCGTCAGGGTGACTGGTTCACAACAGTTCTCGAAGAGGGTCGACATGACTGCCGTTACCGACAGCCCCCAGAAGGAATCGAAGGTGTTCGCGGGCCTGCAGCGCCTGGGTCGCAGTCTCATGCTGCCGATCGCGGTGCTGCCCGCGGCGGGCATCCTGCTGCGGCTCGGCCAGGACGACCTGCTCGGCCGCTTCTCCGCCCTGCACAGCACCGCGTCGGTGATCTCCGCGGCCGGGCAGGCGGTGTTCACCTGGCTGCCGCTGATCTTCGCCGTCGGTATCGCGATCGGCTGGGCCAAGAAGGCCGACGGCTCGACCGCGCTGGCCGCGGTGGTCGGCTACATGGTGATCAACGGGGTGTTCGAGGCGATGTCACCGATCGTGCTCGAAGGCAAGACCGACCCCAAGGGCGAGCAGGCGCTGATCAACTACGGCGTGCTCGGCGGCATCGTGATGGGTCTGCTCTCGGCGATCCTGTGGCAGCGGTACTACCGCACGAAACTGCCCGACTTCCTGGGTTTCTTCAACGGCAGGCGGCTGGTGCCGATCCTGACGGCGGTGACCGGTCTGGTGGTGGGTGTGGCGATGTCGTTCGTCTACCCGGCTTTCAATTCCGCGCTCACCTGGGTGGGTGAGACCGTCGCGGACAACACGGTGCTCGGCGGCGGCATCTACGGCGCGGCCAACCGCCTGCTCATCCCGACCGGCCTGCACCACATCCTGAACTCGACGGTCTGGTTCCTGGTCGGCGACTACACCGACGCCTCCGGTCAGCTGGTGCGCGGCGACCTCAACCGCTTCTTCGCCGGTGACCCGACCGCGGGCACCTTCATGACCGGCTTCTTCCCGATCATGATGTTCGCGCTGCCCGCGGCGGCCCTGGCCATCTGGCGCAACGCCCGGCCCTCGCAGAAGAAGCTGGTCGGCGGCATCATGCTCTCCACGGGTCTGACCGCGTTCGTCACCGGCATCACCGAGCCGCTGGAGTTCTCGTTCATGTTCGTCGCCTGGCCGCTGTATGTGGTGCACGCGATCCTGACCGGCACCTCGATGGCCCTGGTGAACGCGTTGGGCATCCACGACGGATTCACCTTCTCGGCGGGCGCGATCGACTATCTGCTCAACTTCGGCAAGGCCACCAACGCGTGGATGCTGATCCCGATCGGGCTCGGCTACGCGGTGATCTACTACGCGCTGTTCAGCTTCGTGATCAAGAAGTGGAACCTGCGCACGCCCGGTCGCGAGGCCGAAACCGATGTCGAGGTGGGCAAGCCCGATGTGGCCGCGGTCGAGGCCGAAGCCGCGCTGGCCGCCACCGGCGACACCCGCACCGACGCGCCGTCGGTCGCCGAGACCGAAGCGAAGCTGGACAAGAAACTGGAAGGTGAGTGACGCCCGATGCCCGAACAGGTGATCCGCGGTCTCGGCGTGAGTCCCGGGGTGGTGTCCGCGCCGTGGTTGCGCTTCGGCGCGCAGCTCGAGACCTCCGCGCAGGACCCGGTCGGCGGTTCGCCCGCGGACGAACTCGTCCGGGTGAAGGACGCGCTCGCCGGTGTGGCCGACGAGATGCAGGCCAGGGCGAAACGGGTCACCGGGGTCGCCGCGGAGATCCTGTCCATGTCGGCGACCATGGCGCGTGACCCCGGCATCGTGGCCGCCACCGAGAAGGAACTGGCGGCAGGGATGCCGACGGCGCACGCGGTGCACCTGGCGTTCGAGGGATTCTGCGCCAAACTCGAGGCGCTCGGCGGGTACATGGCCGAGCGGGCGACCGATCTGCGCGATATCGGCGGGCGCACCGTCGCGGTGCTGCTCGGGGAGCCGATGCCCGGCATTCCGGAGCCCGGCTATCCATTCGTGCTGGTCGCGCGGGATCTGGCGCCCGCCGACACCGCGATGCTCGGTGACAGCGAGGTGGTCGGCCTGCTCACCACCGAAGGCGGGCCGACCAGTCATACCGCGATTCTCGCGAAATCGCTGGGGCTGCCCGCGGTGGTGAACTGCCCCGGCACCGATCTGCTCGTCGAGGGCGCGCCGGTGCTGCTCGACGGCGCGACCGGCGAGGTGGTGATCGACCCGAGCCCGCGGCGTCAGCAGGTCGCGGCCGAGCGGGCCGCCGCCGACACCGCCCGGCTCGCGGCGGCGGGCGGGCCGGGGCACACCGCCGACGGGACATCGGTGCCGCTGCTGGTGAACATCGGCACCGTGGACGACGCGGTGAAGGCGGGGCCCGTCGACAGTGAAGGTGTCGGCCTGTTCCGCACCGAGTTCATGTATCTCGGAAAGGCGGCGGCGCCCTCGCTCGAGGAGCAGACCGCGTCCTACATCACCGTGCTCGAGCAGTTCGCCGGGCGCCGGGTGGTGGTGCGCACCCTCGATGCCGGGTCGGACAAGCCGCTGCCGTTCCTCGATCTCGGCACCGAGGAGAATCCCGCATTGGGCGTGCGCGGGCTACGCATCGGCACCGTCTTCCCGGACACGCTCGCAACCCAGCTCACGGCCTTGGCCCAGGCGGGCGCGGCGACGGGCGCGGACCTGTGGGTGATGGCGCCGATGGTGGCCACCGCCGACGAGGCGGCCGGGTTCGCCGCGCTGGCCCGGGAGTCCGGTCTCACCAAGGTGGGCGCGATGATCGAGATCCCGGCGGCGGCCCTACGCGCCCCGGATCTGCTGGCGCACCTGGATTTCGTCAGCATCGGCACCAACGATCTGAGCCAGTACACCTGCGCGGTCGACCGGATGGCCGGTGGGCTCGCGCATCTGCTCGATCCGTGGCAGCCCGCGGTGCTGGATCTGATCGCGATGGTCGGCGCGGCCGGGACCGCGGCGGGCAAGTCGGTCGGAGTGTGTGGGGAGGCGGCCTCCGACCCGGTGCTGGCGCCGGTGCTGGTGGGGCTCGGGGTGACGAGTCTGTCGATGTCGGCGCCCGCGCTGCCCGGGGTGCGCGCGGCCCTGGCCGAGGTCGGCATCGAACAGTGCCGGGAGGCGGCCGACGCGGCCCGCGCGGCGCGTAATCCGCAGGCAGCGCGGGACGCGGTGACGATGCTCCTGGGACGCGGGTGATCATGCCGGGCCGCGGCGAAGGCTTCGCGACGGCACAACGGTGCCCGAACGGCGGGCCGGGTGGCTCACCCCCGTACGCCGCCGGGCCCAAGTCCGTAGCGGTCATCAGCCGGCTGCCTGCTTCCTGCCACGGGCCAAGTACCTCGCCGCCTGCCTCCGGCCCGGAGTCCGCAGCCGTCGGCGCGGAGTCCGCAGCCATCGGCGCGGAGTCCACTGCGGTCGGCCCGGAGTCCACTGCGGCAGGTAGCCGGCTCCCTGCGTCCAGCCGCGGGCCGAACACCTCGCTGCGTGCCTGCGACCCGAACTCTGCAGCGGTCGGCAGCCGGTTTCCTGCGTCGCGCCTCGGGTGCCGGACGCCGCGACGGTGCCCTGGCGGCACGGTACCGACGGGTTCGGCGCCGGTGGTCGGCACGCTGCCGCGATCCGGGCCTGTCGGCGGAAAGCGGTGCGGGTAGCCGTGACCGGAATCGTGCGTGGGCATCTCGTCGGAACTTCCTCCGGCGAGATCAATGACGGCGTGGTGGAGTTCGCCGACGGGCGTATCCGCTGGGTCGGGGCCGCAGCCGAATATCCGGGGACCGCGTCGATTCCGCGGGCACGGTCCGAGCTGGTGCTGCCGGGGCTGATCGATCTGCACTGTCACGGTGGGGCGGGGTTCGGGTTTCCCAACGCGGCCACGGCCGGGGCACAGGTGGCAGCGGCGCATCATCGACAGCACGGGACGACCGGGCTGTTGGGCAGTCTGGTGTCGGCGCGGCCCGAGGTGCTGATCGAGCAGGCCGCGATACTGGCGGATCTGGTCGAGGACGGGGAGCTGCTCGGGGTGCATCTGGAGGGGCCGTTCCTCAATGCGGTGCGGTGTGGTGCACAGGACCCCGCCGCGATCGTGCCCGGTGATCCGGCCCTGTTCGAGCGGGTGCTGGCGGCCGCCCGCGGCACGGTCCGCTCGATGACGCTGGCGCCCGAGACCGCGCGCTTCGACGACTTGCTCGCCATCATGCGCCGCCACGACGTGCTGCCCAGCCTCGGGCACACCGATGCCGACGCCGCCACCACCACCGCGCGCATCCGGGCCGCGTCGAACGGCCCGCTCACCGCGACACACCTGTTCAACGGCATGCCCGCACTGCACCACCGCTCCCCCGGCCCGGTGGCCGCCTGTCTCGCCGCGGCCGGGCGCGGGGAGATGGTGGTCGAATTGATCGCCGACGGTGTGCATCTGGCGCCGGAGACCGTCGCGATGGTGTTCGACACCGTCGGTCCGGACCGGATCGCGCTGGTCTCCGACGCCATGGCCGCGGCGGGAATGCGCGACGGCGAGTACCGGCTCGGTGCCCTCGATGTGCGCGTGCGCGACCGGGTCGCGCGGCTGGCCACCGAGGACGGGTCGCCCGGAGCGATCGCGGGCGGCACGGCCACGCTCGCGGATGTCCTGCGATGGACCGTGCACCGGGCCGGTGCCCCCCTGGCCGACGCCGTCACCGCCGCCACCCGCACACCCGCACGCATGCTCGGCCTCGACGGCGAGCGCGGGACGCTCACCGTCGGCGCGCGCGCCGATCTGCTCGTCACCGACCAGTCACTGCAGCCACGGCGGGTGTTCGTCGCCGGAACGGAGGGAACCTGATGGAAATCGTCATCCGGGCGGACGAGGACGAGGTGGCGCGCACGGTCGCCGATATCGTGGGCGGTTACGTCGAGCGCGGGAACGCGATCCTCGGGCTGGCCACCGGGTCCTCCCCGCTGGGCAGCTATCGGGAAATGGCGCGCCGATACGAGGCGGGTGAACTGGACTTTGCGACCGCGAGCGCGTTCCTGCTCGACGAATACGTCGGGCTGCCGAAAGAGCATCCGCAGTCGTATTTCTCGGTGATCCGGTCGGAGTTCGTCGACCACGTCAATCTGGACGCGGCCCGGGTGCTGAGCCCCAACGGCGAGGCCGGGGACATCGCCGGTGAGGGCCGCCGCTACGACGCCGCCATCGCCGCCGCGGGCGGGATCGATGTCCAGCTGCTCGGTATCGGCACCGACGGCCACATCGGCTTCAACGAGCCGGGTTCGGCACTCACCTCGCGCACCCGGGTCAAGACCCTCACCGCACAGACCCGCAAGGACAATGCCCGGTTCTTCGACGGCCCCGACGACGTCCCCCACCACGTCCTCACCCAGGGGCTCGGCACCATCCGCGATGCCGGTCATCTGGTGATGATCGCGCTCGGCGCAGGCAAGGCCGACGCCATCGCCGCCGCCGCCGAGGGCCCGCTGTCGGCGTTCTGCCCGGCCTCGGTGATGCAATGGCATCCGCACGTCACCGTGGTGATCGACGAGCCCGCCGCGAGCAAACTGAAACTGGCCGACTATTACCGGTACGCCCTCGCGAACAAGCCAGCCTGGCAGTCGTTCTGAGATGACCGCGCTCGAGTTCGCGGTGCAGGACGTGACCGGCGCGCGGCTGGCCCGGCAGCTCGGCGCCGACCGGGTGGAATTGTGCTCGGCACTGGGCAGCACGGGCGGCATCACCCCGAGCCTCGGGCTGATCGAGAGCGCCGTGGCGACCGGCGTGCCGGTGCATGTGCTGATCCGCTGCCGCCCCGGCGATTTCGGATACGACGAGGACGAACTCGCGGTGATGGCCGCCGACGCGGTCACCGCGATGCAGGCCGGTGCCGCCGGAGTGGTGGTCGGTGCGCTCACCGATCGGCGCGAGGTGGATGTGCCCGCGCTGGAACGGCTGGTCGAGGGCATCCGCCTCGGGCAGGGGCAGATCACCTTCCATCGCGCCATCGACCGAGTGCCCGATCGTCTTGCCGCGCTGAACGTTCTGCGTGAACTGGGCATCACCCGTGTCCTCACCTCGGGCGGCGCCACCACCTGCGCCGAAGGACTGCCCGCCCTGGCGGCGATGGTGGAGTACGCCGACGGCGTGGAGATCATGGCCGGTGGTGGCGTCCGCGTCGCCGACATCCCCGCGCTGCGGGACACCGGTGTAGACGCCATCCACCTGTCGGCCCGCCGGTCGGTGACCGGTGATGCCGGGCCCGGCGGTGGTAGCGCTCCACGCGAGATGCTCGATGTCGCTGTCGCGACCGCCGCCGTGGCAGCGGTGCGCGAATAGTCCTGCCCCCGGTACCGATCCGGACACGGGAGCATCCGCTAGCTCCGTTCGATGAGCACCAGTTCGGCTTCGTCGCGGGTGCACTCGAAAGCGGCGCAGACCGCGTCGAGGGCGGCCTGCTTGTCACCCTCGGCGAAGAGGCGGTCGATCTCGGCCCACTGTTCGATGGTCGGTGGTGTGACTGTCAGGTCGAGTCGGCTCTCCAGGCGCTCCCACATGCGGGCGACGGTGGGGTCGTCGGCGAGCAGGTCACCGAGGTGGGCCTTGAACAGGGCGTGTTCGGTGCGGTACATGCCCATCCAGCTGCTGCCGGGCGGGCTGGCCTCGGCATTGGCGGTGCGGTCGGCGAGTTTGAGGACGACCGCGGGTGGATGGGCGGCGATCTTGGCGTAGGCGTCGAGATTGCGGGCCTTGCGGTTGGGGCCGATGCCGGTGACGGCCCAGACGAGATCGAGAACCTCACGGCCGTAACGGGATTCGACCTCCTCGGCCGTCACCGGGGTGTCCTCGATGACATCGTGCAACCAGGCCGCGGCCCCGAGAGCGCCGTCGTAGCCGAAGTCGGTCAGGACGGCGCGCACGGCCGCCAGATGCGTGATGTACGGCGCCTGGCCGTATTTCTGCTCGCCGTGCGCGGTGCGAGCGAACTCGCGCGCATCGGCTTCCCGCTGGGCAACGCTGCCGAACTCCATGTGGCACCCCCGTGCTCGATTGCTCCGTCGGGATCGACCCTAGCCGAGCCCACCGACACGAATGCGGCGATCAGGGCAGCCGGGGCGGTTTGATGCCGGTGAGGATGCCGGTCTGGTCCCGGCTCTGCGTATAGGTGAGCTCGGTGAACCCGAGTGCGCGCAGCAGTTCCGTGTAGTGCCGGATGTCGGCGTCGGCGAACGGATCTCCCCCGTCGCGGAGCAGCACCGACAGTGCCCGGCGCATCCGGGGCGACGGTGACGCGTCGGCGAGCAGTACCCGTCCGCCGGGCCGCAGCACCCGCCACATCTGGGCCAGTGCGGCCGCGCGGTGCGCCTCGGGGATGTGGTGCATGACGAAAGTGCAGGTGACGATGTCGAACGCGTCGTCGGGCAGCGGCAGATCCTGGGCCGGTCCGACCTCGTAGCGATGGTGGGCGGCGCGATCACGGCGGCGGTTGTCGGTGACTGCGGTAGCAGAGGGATCGACGCCGACGGCCGAGCCTTTCGGGCCGACCACCGCCCCGAGCGCCCGGACGAGTTTGCCGGGGCCACAACCGATATCGAGCGCGCGTTCGCCGGGCCGCGCACCGGAGCGCGTGACGAATTCGTCCAGCAGCCTGCGGTGACGGCCGAGGAAGAACAGCGTGGTGAACACGTTGTAGCGGCGCAGGCCCTGGATGACCAGGCCGGTGCCCGCGTCGTGGACGAACATGGGAGTGAGAAGCTGATGTCGGGACATGCGTCCATGGTCGATCGCCTGCGCGCCCGTCACCAGGAACAACAGCGCCGTAACCGTCCGATTCCGCACAGTCGCGGCGAATCCGTTCAGGAGGAGCGCATGGCCGAACCCGCCGATCGCCGCGTGCGCCGCACCCGCGACCTGCTGCACCGGGCGCTGATCGAGCTGATGATCGAGCGCGGCTACGACCGGGTGAGCGTGAGTGACATCATCGCCCGCGCCGATGTGGGCCGCTCCACCTTCTACGCGCACTACCGCGACAAGGACGACCTGCTGCTGGTGAGCTGCACCGAATACCTGCGCCGCGAGATCGCCCGCACCGCCGCGCCCGGCTCCCCGCTGGCTCCGCTGCGGGTGATGTTCCACCTGGCGGCGCACTATCCCGAGGTCTACCGGCCGCTGGTCGGGCCGAAGGTGAGCGCCACGGTGCTGCGGTCCTATCGGCGCAGCTGTGCCGAACTGCTCGGAGAGGTGCTCGGCGAACAGGCCGACGGCACGATCACCTTCCTGTCCTGGGGACTGGTCGGGCTGATCGCCGAGATGATCGATCCCGCGACGGCGCTGACGCCCGGCCAGGCGTGGCACCGGTTCGAGACGATGGCGCTGCCCGGCCTCAATCGCGGCGGGGACGCAGGTCCGGCCAGGGCGGGCGGCGCAGAACCGCCAGCGCCGCAATGACTCCGGTGAGCAGCCCGATCCATTCGCCGAGCTGAGCGATGCGATTCGCGTCGACCACCGCGGTCCATTCCGCGCGGCCCTCGTGCACGACGAACACCCCGAGCGGACCCGGGCCGTGCAACAGTCCGGGGCCGCGGGCCACGGTGATCACCGTCGATCCGTCCGGTCTGTCGATGGGTTCGCCGAAGATCATCGGCGGCTCGGCGCCCACCCGCGCGAGACGATCCCTGATCATGGCGTCGACGATACGCGGGCGCGCGCGTCGCCGGGCAGGCTCGACGGTGCTGCCATGATGGAGGCGGCACTGTCCTGGGAGAAAGGCGCACCGATGCCCGAGCTGGAACTGTCGACACCGTGGTCACAGGACATGGGGCTGCGGGTGCCCGTGGTCAATGCCCCGATGGGCGGCGCGGCGGGCGGGCGGCTGGCGCGGGCGGTGTCGGCGGCCGGTGGGCTCGGGATGATCGGCATGGGCAGCGCCGGTTCGGTCGAGGCGCTGCGGCGTGAGCTGGCGGCGGCCGGGGATTCCGTCGACGGGATCGGGCTGGTCGACTGGGTGCGTCAGCGCGAAGACGGCCTGCTGGAGACCGCCATCGCGGCGCGACCGCGGATCATCTCGGTCAGCTTCGGGACCGATTTCTCCTGGGTATCGCCGGTGCGGGCGGCGGGTATCCGCACGGTCACCCAGGTCTACGACGCGCCGGGCGCACACCGTGCCCAGGACGCGGGCATCGACATCCTGGTCGCGCGCGGCAACGAGGGCGGCGGGCACGGGGCCGACCGGATGGCGCTGATGCCGCTGCTGGACGCGGTACTCGAGATCGCGACCGTGCCGGTACTGGCCGCGGGCGGGATCGGCTCGGGACGCACCCTCGCCGCGGTGCTGGCGGCGGGCGCGGCGGGCGCCTGGCTGGGGACCTGCCTGGCCGCCGCCGAGGAATCACTGCTGCCCGAGCCCGCGCGGCTGGCCATGCTCGCCGCCGACTCCACCGGCACGGTGCTCACCACCTCCTTCGACGAGGCTCTCGACCTGCCCTGGCCACCGATCTACCCGGCCCGCGTGCTGCGCAACGAGTTCACCGACCCGTGGCTCGATGACGATCAGCGGCCCTCACCCGAGCGGCTGCGCGCGGCCATCGCCGCCGACGATCCCCGGCTGGCGCCGGTGGACGCGGGTCAGGGCGTCGGCCTGGTCACCCATATCGAACCGGCGGCCGACATCATCGACCGGCTGTGCACCTCGGCCGCCGCCTTGTTGGCCGAGCACTGAGCCTTGCAAAAATATGTTGACCGGTCTAGTTTCTAACTGTGGGCACGAAAGGCGCGGAGACGCGCTGCAAGCTGATCAAGGCGACCCGATCACTGATCGAGTCGCGCGGCTATTTCGGCACCGGACTGAATCAGATCGTGCAGACCAGCGGCGCGCCGCGCGGGTCGCTGTACTTCCACTTCCCGGGCGGTAAGGACGAGCTGGTGGCGGCCGCGGTCACCGACAGCGGTGTCGAGATCGCCGAGATGATCCGCACCACCGAGGCCGCCGACGCCCGGGATCTCGCGCACCGGATGGTGCGTTTCCTCGGCGATCGGCTGGAGGGATCGGACTGGACCGTCGGCTGTCCGGTGGCCGCGGTCGCACTGGATACCGCGTCCACCAATGATGCTGTGCAGCAAGCCTGTTCGTCCACGTACCAGATCTGGGAAGAGGCGCTGCGCGAGCGACTGATCGGTTTCGATCACCCCGAACCGGAGCGGGTCGCCACAGCGGCGCTGGCGCTGATCGAGGGTGGGCTGGTCCTGGCGCGGGCACATCGTTCACGGCAACCACTGCGGCAGGTCGCCGACACCATCGACACCCTGATCTGATTCCGGCACACGCCCACCTCGGGTCATCGCTTCAAAATATGTAAATCGGTCTACTGAAAGTAGGACATCATGGTTCACACCGATTCGATCGTCTTCGGAGCCGCGGGCTTCATCGGCCGGTCACTGGTCGCGGAATTGCTGCGCGCCGGGCACACCGTCGCCGCCGCCTTGCGCGTGGGCAGCGAACACCGATTGCGCGACTGGCTGGCCACGCAGGACGTGGACACCGACGGGTTGCGGATCGTCACCACCGATATCGGCGAGCCCGATCTGGCACTCGGCGAGCCGGTCGAGGGGGTGTGCGATGTGTACAACGCGGCGGCGTTGATGAAGTTCGGGCTCGATGCCGAGCTCGCGCGACGGGTGAACTTCGACGGTGCCCGGCACGTGCTGGAATGGGCTGGGCGGCAACCTGATCTGCGTCGCGTCGTGCACATCACCGGCTACCGGATCGCCGACGACGGCCCGCGCGACTACCGCGACGGGGCCTATGAGGCGTCGAAGATCCAGGCCGACGGCATGCTCCGGGCCCTCGCGGCCGAGCGGGGGATTCCGCTCACCTTCGCCAATCCCGCCGGGGTGCTCGGGCCGGGGCAGTATTTCGGGCTCGCCGACATCATCGACAGCCTGTGGCGGGGCGAGCTGCCCGCGCTGCCGGGGTCGGCCGACACCTTCGTTCCGGTGGTCGATCTCGGCTATGTGGTGCGGTTCCTGGCCGGACTGCCGACCCTGCCCGACACCGCGGGCAAGTCCTATCCCCTGCTCGACGCCGCCACTCCCGTGCTGCCCGAACTGATCCGGCTCGTCGCCGCGCATCTCGGTGTGCCCGCCCCGCGTTTCCTGTTGCCGACCGGGCTGGTGCGCAGGCTGCCGCGCGCGCTGACCAAGGCCGACCCCGAAGCGCTGACCTTCCTCAGCACCGACCGCTACGACACCACCGCGGCCGATGCGGTGGCGCGGCGGCTGGGAATCGCGCATCCGCCGGTGGCCGAACTGCTGACGAGTTACGCCGACGGGATCGTGGCCAGCCGCAACGGGACGGTCACCCCGGCGCCGGACGCCGGATTCCGGAACGGGACCTGGGTCGCCGGAGAGCACGAGAGCCCTGAATACGTGCTGCTGCACGGGCTTCCGGTCGACGGCGAGTCGTGGAACGGCGTGGTGCGCGCGCTGGACGGGCCGAGTCTGGTCGCCGACCTGCCCGGTGTCGGCCGCTCCGCGTCGTCGACGCTGTCGATCGGCGAATGGACCGAGGAGCTGTTGGCGCCGGTGCGCACGCGGCCGGTGCTGGTCGGGCATTCGCTCGGGACCTGGGCCGCGGTCGAATTCGCGCTGCGGCATCCGGAGCGCGTCTCGCGCCTGGTGCTGATCGCCCCCGCCTTCCTCCAGCAGCAGGCCGTGTGGTGGCTGGGCACGCCGGTGACCGCCGAGGTGGTCAAGCGCATGCCGCTCGCGATGTTCGCCGCGCAGCTGGGTGTTCCGGTGGGACCGGCGGTCGAGTCGGCGGCGGCGAATCTGCGGCGGCCGGGTGTGGCTCGGCGGACCTTCGCGGCGTTGCGTCGTGCCGGGGCATCGCGGGCCGAGCTCGCCGAGAAGCTCGCGCGCGTCACGGTGCCGGTCGACATCATCGTCGGCGCGGACGACCCGCTGACCGAGGCCACCGACCATCCGGTGCACATCATCGACGGCACCGGCCATTACCCGCAGTTGACCCATCCCGCACAGCTCGCTGCCATCGTGCGCGGCGAGATCCCGTCCGGTATCGGCACATCGACGGTGGTCGGAGGTGCCGCCGGGAGGTGATCGATCTGTCGCGGGGCGGGGGTCAGCTGCGCGTGGGGTCCGTGCCGAGGTCGATGATCTCGGGCGGGTCCGCGCACAGCACGCTGACGCACTTGTCGTCCACCAGCAGGTATTCGCGGGTGCCGTCGTAGCGCAGGTCGCGGACCGCTTTTCTGCGGTAGCGCTGGGATTCCGGGACCAGGCGGCATTCCGGAGGGATGAACGGGGTTTCCACCCGACCATCGTGCCCGTCAGCCGGACGGGGCGTCGAGGGTGATGCGGTGGGCGGGGTCGGCGAGCAGCGCGGGGGTGAGGTCGGTGGTTTCGGCGGTGCGCCAGCGGGCGTGCCAGGTGGGGACACCGCCGGGCAGGTCCAGTTCGCGCGGGGTGGTGAGCAGCGGGAGGTCGAGCCGGGCGGCGGTCACGGTGACACCGGCGTTGGCGGGCGTGTGCGACCAGGCGTCGTCGACGACATCGGTGATGCGGACGCCGAGGCGGTGGCCGGTGGCGAGGCGGGCGTCCTGCCAGAGCAGGCGGAGGTCGGTCCGGGCGCGGACCGGGGCGATGCCGCGGGTGATGACGGTGGCGCGGCCGTCGGGGGCGATGTCGTAGAGCTCGACGGTGACGGTGGCCTCCGGTGGGCCGGTCAGCGAGAGCGTCGCGGTGGGTCGTCCGGCGAGGTGGACCGGTGTCGCGAAAGGTTCGGTGATGGACCAGATCTCGCGGTCCGGGCCGGGCAGCAAGCCGCGGTCGGTGTAGGTGCCGGTGCGCAGGTCGATCGAGGTGCGGCGGGAATCCGCCGGGGGCCACACGGATTCGCCGCGCCAGCCGCCGTCGAACTGGCCGACGGTGACCGGCGGGCCGGGGACCTCGACATCGGCCCCGGCGACATGGCGATCCAGGAACGCGTAGAGCTCACCGGCGAACTGCGGGGTGCCGCATTTCTCCCGGCAGTCCGAATGTCCCCACTGACCGAACCACGCGCGGTGCTCGCCGGGGCCGCGCGCCTCCCACGCCTCGAGGACGCGGTCGGCGCGGGTGTTGGAGTCGAGGAAGCTCTGACCGAGGAACAGTGGAGTGGTGTTGCCGCGCAGCGCCTCCACCATGTCGCGGTCGCGCCAGCCGGGGTTGGTGGCGTCGTGGTCGGTGGTGAGGGCGAGGTAGTCGCTCGCGCACTGCTGGGTCATGGCGACGGCATTGGCCCGGTATTCCGGGGAGTCGTCCCAGTGGCCCGGGGTCGAGGCGATGGCGAGGTGTTCGGCGCCCGCGGTGTCTGCGGGGCGGATTCCATCCTCGGTCAACGGCTTTCCGCCGAACTTCCAGGCGATGCCCTGCATGTACAGGTACGAGAACGGGTCGACGACCGGTTCGAACGCGGCCACCGCGGCCAGTCCCTTCGGCTTCCCGGCCAGCGCCATCATCCCGGTCCAGCCCTCGTACGAGGTACCGACCACGCCGACGCGCCCGGTCGACCACGGGCGGCTCGCCGCCCACTCCACCGCGGCGAACACATCCGAACGCTCCCCCGGCCCACCGAAATCCGGGCAACCATTGGACCCGCCGAACCCGCGCAGGTCCACGATCACATACGTGTACCCGGCGCGCAGCGCCCAGTCGACCGGCAGATTGTCCGTCGACGGCCCACCCTCGGGCCGCGGTTGCGACAGATACGCCAGATGCGCCCGATACGGGCTCGCCGTCAGCAACACCGGCGTCCGCTCCTGCGGCCCCACCCCCGCCGGCCGCAGCACATCGGCATGCAACCGCGTCCCGTCGGCCGCCGTCAGATACTCCTGCGTCCACGTGAACGCCGCCGTCACCGGCTCGGCCGCCACCGGCGCGGCGCTCCCCAGCACCAACGCCACCCCGGCCATCACCCGCACCACAAAACCCCATCGCACCCCTGGACTATGTCGGGCCCCCACCCAGGAGTCCAGCCCCCACATCTCTGGGCGCGTCGGCCAGGTGCAGATCAATCGGACGCCCGCGCCGGCCCGATAGGAAACCAGGCCGACCGCGGAAAACGACAACACCCGCCACACCGGGAGTGTGGCGGGTGTTGTCAGGTACCGCTACCGACGAATCGGCTGGTTACGACTTAGACGTCGTAGTACAGCTCGAACTCGTACGGGTGGGGGCGCAGGTTGACCGGGGCGATCTCGTTGTCGCGCTTGAGCTGGATCCAGGTCTCGATCAGGTCCTCGGTGAAGACGTTGCCTTCGGTGAGGTAGTCGTGGTCCTGCTCGAGGCGGTCGATGACGGTCGCCAGCGAGGTGGGGGCCTGCGGGATGTTCTTGGCCTCCTCGGGCGGCAGCTCGTAGAGGTCCTTGTCGACCGGGGCCAGGGGCTCGATCTTGTTCTTGATGCCGTCCAGGCCGGCCATCATCATGGCGGCGAAGGCCAGGTACGGGTTGCCCGAGGAGTCCGGCGCGCGGAACTCGATGCGCTTGGCCTTCGGGTTGTTGCCCGTCACCGGGATGCGCACGGCAGCCGAGCGGTTGCGCTGCGAGTACACCAGGTTGATGGGAGCCTCGTAGCCCGGCACCAGACGGTGGTAGGAGTTCACGGTCGGGTTGGTGAATGCCAGCAGCGACGGGGCGTGGTGCAGGATGCCGCCGATGTAGTGACGCGCCAGATCCGAGAGGCCACCGTAGCCGGCCTCGTCGTGGAACAGCGGCTTGCCGTCCTTCCACAGCGACTGGTGCACGTGCATGCCCGAGCCGTTGTCACCGAAGAGCGGCTTCGGCATGAAGGTGACGGACTTGCCTTCCTGCCACGCGGTGTTCTTCACGATGTACTTGAACAGCTGCAGGTCGTCGGCCGCGCCCAGCAGGGTGCCGAACTTGTAGTTGATCTCGGCCTGACCGGCGGTGCCGACCTCGTGGTGGCCGCGCTCGAGCTCGAAGCCCGCGTTCTGCAGGTTGGTCGAGATCTTGTCGCGCAGGTCGACGTAGTGGTCGTACGGGGCGACGGGGAAGTAGCCACCCTTGTTGCGGACCTTGTAGCCCAGGTTGCGGCTGCCGTCCGGGTTGAACTCGTTGCCGGTGTTCCACGAGCCCGAGATCGACTCGATCTCGTAGAACGAGCCGTTCATGCCCGAGCCGTAGCGGATGCCGTCGAAGATGTAGAACTCGGCCTCGGCACCGAAGTAGGCGGTGTCGGCGATGCCGGTCGAACGCAGGTACTCCTCCGCCTTGCGCGCGATGTTGCGCGGGTCGCGGGAGTAGGCCTCACGGGTGAACGGGTCGTGCACGAAGAAGTTCAGGTTCAGGGTCTTCGCGGCACGGAACGGGTCGATCCGAGCGGTGCTGAAGTCGGGGAGCAGGAGCATGTCCGACTCGTCGATCGACTGGAAGCCACGCACCGAGGAGCCGTCGAACGCCAGACCCTCTTCGGCCAGGTCGGCGGTGAACGCCTTGGCCGGGATCGAGAAGTGCTGCTGGACGCCGGGCAGGTCGGAGAAGCGGATATCGACGTATTCGATGTCCTCTTCCTTGATGTACTGGATGACCTCTTCGGCCGTGCTGAACGTCACTTGTTCTCCTTACGGATCGGTTCCCAGCCAGTCACGATGCATGGGTTCGTCGCGACCAGACGCTATGGACGCGGTGTTTCCCTACAGTCAAGGCTGTGTTTCGCCAGTGTTACGCGTGCCGGATTGCAGGGTGATGTCTGCCATCCGGGCGCGACCTGCATGCCTCATCCTGCCATCCGCGCTCGCGCGCGGCGACGTGACCTCCACTAATGCGGTCGTGGGCGGCCGACGGCGCGCCTCTATCCTGGAGCCATGGCTCGTATCACCGGCACATGGCTCTCCGGCAATCCCGCGGAACCGGGCGATGAGGACATCGTCGGGTATCCCGGTGAGCTCTACGGCCTGCCGCGCGAGGGCGCGGGCTCGCTGGCCCCGACGTGGCGCCGGGTCGTGGCCCTGTTCCTCGACTGGTTCATCGCGGTCGGCGTCGCCGCGGCGATCACCCGCAGCTTCGCGGGCTCGTCGGTGCCGCTGCTGGTGTGGTTCGTGGTCGGCATCGCCGCGGTGACGCTGTTCGGGTTCACCCCGGGCCAGTACTTCATGAAGCTGCGGGTGCTGCGCATCGACGCGGCGGTGCCGGTCGGTTTCGTGCGCGCGCTGGTGCGCCAGATCCTGATCGTGTTCATCGTCCCGGCGCTGTTCACCGACGCCGACGGCCGCGGCATGCACGACCGCGCCACCGGAACCGCGCTGGTCAACGCGCGCTGAGCCGGCCGACCGGCTCCTGAGACGAGGCGAGCCCGGCACCTGGGCAGGTGCCGGGCTCGCCGGGGAAGCGGGGGTCAGCGGCGGCGGATGGCGCGCTGCATGCCCTTCATCTTGGCGCCGGGGGGCATCGGGCCCTTCGGCATGGCGGGGCCGCTGCGCGAGCTGAGCGCGGCGAGCCTGCCCTCGATCTGGTCCATCCGCTTGACGTCGATGTTGCGCGGCAGCTTGGTGAGGAACTTCTGCAGGTCCTTGAGCGGGGTCTGGCCCTCGTCGTTGCCGACGATCACCTCGTAGATGGGGGTGTCGCCGATGAGGCGGGCGGTGCGCTTCTTCTCCTGGGAGATCAGCGACTTGACCCGCTGCGGGGAGCCCTCGGCGACGAAGATCACGCCGGGCAGGCCGATGACGCGGTGCACCGCGTCGAGCTGGGTGGTCGCGGCGACGCCGTTGGCCACCCGCCACTTGCCCTGCAGGTTCTCCAGCACCCAGGCCGCCGCGCCCGCCTGGCCCTCGGCCTTGCGGTAGACGTTCTTCTGCACCCGGCGTCCGAAGATGATGAACGCCAGCAGCACACCGAGCAGCAGACCCAGCGGCAGCAGGAACCACTGCAGATCGAAGATCAGACCGATCAGGAAGAAGACCACCGTGGTGCCGACGAGTGCGCCGATCATCAGCGGCAGCAGCGCCTTGTCTTCCTTGCGCTGCATGTTGAACGCCTGCCACAACTGCTGACGTCGCTCGCGTGATGCCTGCTTACGGGCCGCTTTAGCCGCGGCCTTGGCTTCCTTCGACGGCTTGCCGCCCTTGCCTCCTGCCATGGTGTCAGCTTAGATGGCCACCCACCGGCCGGTCGGACCGCATGACGCCTGCGGCCCGCGGCCCGGCGATTCAGGCGGCTTTTCCCGGCGCGACCGCGGGTGACCGGCCAGAATGGCCGCATGCGGCCGATCATCGAGAACCAGGCGTACTCCCCCGTCACCGACGGTGTCGACGACGCGACCGCCGAGCGGCTCGCCGTCGCCCTGCGCTGCGCGACCGTCTCCGCCGAGGACCCCGGCCACGACGCCGACGCGGAGTTCGCCGCGCTGGCCGCGCACCTCGAATCGGAGTTCCCGCTGGTGCACGCGCAGCTGACGCTGACCACCTTCGGCCGCGGCAGGCTCTACCGCTGGGACGGCACCGACCCCGGCCGGGTCGCCGCGATCCTGCTCGCCCATCAGGACGTGGTCCCCGCCGAGGACGCGCCGCGCTGGACGCATCCACCGTTCGCCGGGGTGGTCGACGAGGACTACATCTGGGGTCGCGGCGCGATCGACGACAAGAGCCGGGTGCTGGCGATCCTGGAGGCCGTCGAGTGGGCACTGGCCGCCGGGCTGCGGCCCCGGCACACGATCTACCTGGCCTTCGGTCACGACGAGGAAGCGCTCGGCGCCGACGGCGCGGTGCCGATGGCGGCGCATCTGCGCGCGGCCGGGGTGCGGGCGGAGCTGCTGCTCGACGAGGGCGGGGTGATCACCCAGGACGTGGTCGACGGGGTCGACCGGCCGGTGGCGACCATCATGCTCGGCGAGAAGGGGTTCGCCACGGTGCGGCTGTCGGTCACCGATCCCGGCGGGCACTCCTCGATGCCCGGCAAGCAGACCGCGGTGGGCAGACTCGCCCGCGCGGTGGCCCGGGTCCAGGACAATCCGATGCCGCTGCGGCTGACCCCGGTGATCGCCGACATGCTGGCCCGGATGCGCGTGGCCATGCCCGAGCCCCGCCGCAAGCTGCTCGAGCTCGCGGGCACCCGCGGCCTGAGCACCCTGACCACCCCGCTGATCACCCGCGTCCTCGCCGCGGCCCCGACCACCGCGGCGCTGGTGCGCACGACCACCGCGCCCACGGTGATCAGCGGCGGGGTGAAGGCCAATGTGCTGCCGCAGAGCGCCGAGGCGCTGGTGAACTTCCGGATCCTGCCCGGTGATTCGGTGGCCTCGGTGCTCGAGCACTGCGTGCGGGTGATCGGCGACGCCGAGGTGCGGGTCGAGCTCGACGGGGCCACCTCCGAGCCCTCGCAGGTCACCGGGCCGGGGCCGGGCTTCGACCTGATCGACGAGCTGGCCACCGGACTGGTGCCCGGCATCGTCACCACCACCGGACTCGTGCCAGGCGCCACCGACTCCCGCCACTTCGACGGCCTGGCCGAGACCCGCTGCAATTTCGCGCCGATCGTGCTGACCGCCACCGACCTGACCCGGATCCACGGAACCGACGAACGGCTCTCGCGGCTCAACTACGCTCGGCTCATCGAGTTCAACCGGCGTCTGATCGAGCGGCTCTCCGCCCCGGCGCCCGACCCCACAGGAGCACGGCCATGACGACCGACACCGGCGAGTTCGCGGGCACCGGCGGCCGGATCGCCTGGCGCGCATGGCAACCCGAGTCGGCCGCGCGCGCGGTGGTGGTGCTGGTACACGGGGTCGCCGAGCATTCCGGGCGTTACGAGCACGTCGGGTCGGCGCTGGCGGACGCGGGTTTCGCGGTCTACGCCCTCGATCATGTCGGGCACGGGCTCTCGGCGGGCAGCTCGGCCAATATCGGCTCGATGCAGGGCGCGGCCGACAATGTGGCGGCACTGCTCGAGCTGGCGAGCGCCGCCCACCCCGGGCTGCCCCGGTTCCTGCTCGGGCATTCGATGGGCAGCCTGGTGGTGCTGCACCTGGCCACCCGCGGCCCCGTCGACGTGGACGGCATCGTGGTCTCGGCCCCGCCGCTCGACATCCCGCTGGGCAACCCGCTGCAACGCCTGGCCGCGCCCCTGCTCACCCGGGTGGCACCGAATCTCGGTGTGCTGACCCTGGATTCGTCGACCATCAGCCGTGATCCGGAGGTGATCCGCGCCTACGACGAGGACCCGCTGGTGTTCCGCGGCAAGCTGCCCGCGCGCACCGCGGTGGAGATCCTGCAGCACACCGCGCTGGTCAAGCAGCGGCTCGGTGCGCTGTCGGCACCGCTGCTGGTGCTGCACGGCACCGCCGACACGATCGCCGCGCCGTCGAGCGCCGACGTGCTCGAACGCGACGCGGGTTCGGACGATGTCACGGTGCTGCGCTACCCCGGGCTCTTCCACGAGGTCTTCAACGAACCCGAGCAGGAGCAGGTGCTCGGTGACGTCACCGGCTGGCTGACCGGTCACCTGCCCGGCGCCTGATCGGGCAGCATTCCCTCCACCGCGCGGATCGCCCGCTCGACCAGCGCGTCGAACAGGTCGTCGGCCGTGCGCGCGGGTCCCGCGGCGATCCCGCGCGACAGCGGTGCCTCGACCTCGGGATGGGCCGCCAGCCACGGGCCCGGCACGGGGTGGAACATCATCTGCCGGACCTGTTCGTCGCTGCGGTCGTAGCGGTAGTCCACGAGCAGCACGAACCCGAACACCTCGGTGAGGAAGAACCCGCGCACGGTCAGCGCGTCGTCGAGGGACAATCCGACCGCGACGAGGAAGGCCAGCATCCGCTCCGGCTCGATGATGCGCCGGACCGGTACCTCGCCGGGGGTCACCGTCTCGTCCAGGGAGATCAGCGTCGCGCGCGGCACCGAGCGGTAGGCCGCGCGTGCTTCGGCGTAGACGCAGCGCAGGGTGGCACGCCAGTCGGCGGTGTCGAAGTCGTGCACGGGCAGCAGTTCGATCAGCCGGGCGGCGGCCAGGTCGACCACTTCCTGCCGGTCGGCGACCACGTTGTAGAGCGCGCGCACGGTGACGCCGATCTCGGCGGCGAGCCTGCGCATCGTGAGCTGCGGGAACCCCTCGGCGCCCGCGATCTCCAGGGCGACCCTGCCGATCAGCTCCTTGGTGACCGGTTCGTGCCCGCCGGTCCGCGGCGGCCTGCCGCGCTTGCGTCGATTGAGCTTAGCCTCACCTCATGAACTCCTCGGTGAGCCTTCGCGCTGTCATCGCCCGCCGTCGGCTCGGTCTGGCCACGGCCGCCCTGCTGGCGGTGCTCGCCGCCGTGCTGGCGCTGGCGCCGTACGTGGCGGTGTACCGGGTGGCGGTGGAGCTGTTCACCGAAGGTGGTGACCCGGACCGGATTCCGGTGATCGCGCTGTGGACGGCGCTGGCCGTGGCGGGGCGCGCGGCGCTGTCGGGACTGTCCTCGCACACCGCGCACGTCGCGGCCTATCGGGTACTGGCGGATCTGCGGCTGGCCCTGGCCGAGAAGTTGCGCGTCATCCCGCTGGGGCGGGTGCAGGCCCGCTCGACCGGCGAGCTGAAGAAGCTGCTGCACGACGATGTCGAGCAGCTGGAAGAGGCCCTCGCCCACGGTGTTCCGGACCTGGCGGCCGCGATCGCCGTCCCGGTGGCGACCACCGTGCTGTTCTTCGCCATCGACTGGCGCCTGGCCCTGGTGGCCGTGGGCGCGCTGCTGATCCTGCTGGTGGTCTCCGGCGCGGGGATGGCGATGGCGCAGAAGTCCAACGCGGCCATGGCCGGGCACCTCACCGCGCTGAACTCGGCGGTGTCGGGATATCTCGACGGGCTCACGGTGATTCGCGGGTTCCTGCGCCCCGATTCGGGATACGACCAGGCCCGCACCGCGATCGTCGACGGCTTCGAGTACCAGCGCCGGGCCCAGGCCGGGCCGACCTCGTGGGTGGTGTCGGTGATGCTGGCGGGCACCGGGTTCGCGGTCGCGGCCATGCTGCCGGTGGCGGGCATCGGCGCGGTGCACGGCTGGGTGCCGGTTCCGACGCTGATCCTGATGCTGGTGCTGTGCCTGGGTTATCTGTCGCCGCTGATGAGCCTGGTCGGGGTGCTGGCCACGCTGATGATCCGCCTCCAGTTCGCGGCGGGCTCGATCACCGCGATGCTCGACGAACCGGCTCTGCCCGAACCGGAGCGGCCCGTGCGCCCGGCGACCTTCGACGTGCGCCTGCGCGCGGTGCGGTTCGCGTATTCCGAGACCGCGGAAGCACTTTCGGGCATCGACCTCAGCGTCCCGGCGGGCTCGTCACTGGCGCTGGTCGGGCCGACGGGGGCGGGCAAGTCCACCATCGCGCGCCTGATCGCCCGGCTGTGGGACCCCGACGCGGGCAGCGTCGAGATCGGCGGGGTGGATCTGCGCGAGATCGGGTCGGCCGAGCTGGCCCGGCTGGTCGCCTATGTCCAGCAGGACGAGTACATCTTCGCCGCGACGCTCGCCGAGAACATCCGCGTCGCCCGTCCCGGTGCCACCGACGCCGAGGTGATCGCCGCGGGCGAGGCGGCGCAGCTGGGCGAGGTGGCCGCGGAGCTGGGCGGCTGGGACACCGAGCTGCCACCCGGTGGCGGGCGGCTCTCCGGTGGTCAGCGGCAGCGGATCTCGATCGCGCGGGCGCTGGTGAAGGACGCGCCGGTCGTCGTCCTCGACGAGGCCACCGCCTCGCTCGACGCCGAAACCGAACGGCACACCCTGGCCGCCCTCGCCCGCCTGACGGCCGGGCGCACGGTGATCGCCATCGCGCACCGCCTCGACACCGTGCGCGGCAGCGACCGGATCGCCGTGGTCGACGCGGGCACCGTCACCGCCATCGGCACCCACGACGAACTCACCCGCGACAGCGCCACCTACCGCACCCTCTGGGCCGCCTACACCGCGGCCGACGGCTGGCGGCTCGACCCGGTCGAGACGCGGGCACACGCCACCATTCCCAACCCGCCCCCGGCCACCGAGCCCGACGAGTGGACCCGCGCGGCCCGCGACGTGGTCACCCCCGGCGTGGCGGGGATGACCTTCGGCAAGCAGTGGCGCACCCTCTACGGACGCGGCTGGCCGGAGCTGGTGCGGCACGGGCTGATCCGGCTGTTGCTGGAGTCGCTGGTGCGCGGGGTGCCGCTGGCGGCGGTGTTCCTGGTGGTCTCGCGCGCCGTCGACGGCGAATTGAGCACCGGCTTCCTGTGGCAGGTGTTCGGCCTGCTCACCGCCGGTCTGGTGGCGCGGCTGTTCCTGTCGCGCTGGGCCAATCTGTCTGTCTGGGGGCTGGCCGACCGCGCCAAGACCGACATCATGCTCTCGATCATCGAACGCCTGCGCCGCGTGCCGATGGGTTTCCTCGGCCGCGTCGACCGCGGCCGCATCACCACGCTGATCACCAACGACACCCTGATGCTCGACTTCCAGAACGTGCCGGGCCAGGTGGCCGCGGCGTGCGTGCAGCCGCTCTACGCGGCGGTCATCCTGACCGTCCTCGACTGGCGGCTGGCGCTGGCCGCGCTGATCGGCATCCCGATCTTCCTCGCGATCACCGTGTGGAGCGACCGGATCTATCACCGGGTGTTCGCCGATCTGCACCGCGCGCGGGCGCGGGCCTCGACCGTGCTGCTCGAGCAGGCGCGCGGCGCGGCGGTGCTGCGCGGGGCCGCCGATTCCGCGGTGGCCCAGCGCTATCGCGAGGTGGTCGAGCAGTTGCGTGGCGCGAGTGTGGCCATGTCGGTGCGCGCGACGCCGTCGACCGCGCTGGGCAGTATCGCGGTGGAGAGTGGCCTGGTGGTGCTGATCGTGGTGGGCGCGGCCCTGTATCGCGGTGGCGAGGTGAGCGCGGCGACGCTGCTGCTGTTCCTGTTCCTCGCCCTGGCGCTCTACCAGCCGATCCAGGAACTCAACGCCCTGGCCGGATACCGGCGCAATCAGGAGCAGATCGCCGCCAGGATCGCCGAGGTGTGGGATGAACCGGTGCTCAGCGAACCGGAGCGGCCGACGACCCCGGCGGACGCCACCCTGCGCTTCGATGCCGTGAGTTTCGGCTACGGCGGCGAGCGGGTGCTCGACGAGGTGTCCTTCGAGGCCCGGCCGGGCACGGTCACCGCGCTGGTCGGGCCGTCGGGGGCGGGCAAGTCGACCATCGCGGCGCTGGCCGCGCGGCTGTGGGATGTCGAGCAGGGCGCCGTCCGGCTCGGCGGAGTACCGCTGCCGGAGGTGGGCAGCGACACGGTGATGGCGGCGGTGACCACCGTCTACCAGGACGTGTACCTGTTCCCCGACACCGTGCGCCGCAATGTCGCGCTCGGCCGCCCGCGGGCCACCGACGACGAGATCTGGGCCGCCCTGACGGCCGCCCAATGCGACGACGTGGTGGCCGCGCTGCCCGACGGGCTCGACACGCTACTCGGTGACGGCGGCTCGACCCTGTCGGGCGGTCAGCGCCAGCGGCTCTCGATCGCGCGGGCCCTGCTGAAGGACTCCCCCGTGCTGATCCTGGACGAGGCGGTCTCGGCGGTCGACCCCGACACCGAGGCCCGCATCCAGCAGGCCCTGCAGACCCTGGCGGCGGGACGGACGGTGCTGGTCATCGCGCACCGGCTCGAGACCGTCCGGCAGGTCGACCAGATCGTGGTCCTCGACCGTGGCCGGGTCGACGCGACGGGCACCCACGCCGAGCTGCTCGCGCGCAGCGCCGGCTACCGGCGCCTGCTGGGCGAATCGGTGGACAGCGGGGAGGCCGATCCGGTGCCCGCCCGCTGAGTAGACTCCGGACATGGGAAACACGTCTTCCGGCGCCGTCGCCTTCATCCGCGCCAGCTGGCACAGCTCCATCGTCTCCAAGGCGCACGAGGGCTTCCTCGCCGAGTACGCCGGGCTGGGCTTCGACCCGGCCGCGGTCGAGTCCTTCGACGTGCCGGGTGCCTTCGAGATCCCGCTGCACGCCCAGCGCCTGGCCCGCACCGGCCGCTACGACGCGGTGGTGGCCGCGGCGCTGGTCGTCGACGGTGGCATCTACCGGCACGATTTCGTCGCCTCGGCGGTGATCGACGGCCTGATGCGGGTGCAGCTCGACACCGATGTGCCGGTGTTCTCGGTGGTGCTCACCCCGCACCACTTCCACGAACACAGCGAGCACGTGGACTACTACACCAACCACTTCGTGACGAAGGGAGCCGAGGCCGCCCGCGCGGTGGCGAACACCCTCAGCTCCCTGCGATCCCTGCCCGCCTAGCTAGGCGAACTTCGTCAGGCAGGCCTGTTCGCCGTCGAGCACGCCGGTGCGGAACGCCTCGAGGCGCTGATAACCACTCGGCACCACCTCGCCGTTCACATCGGCGGCGGCCAGGCCGTCGGCGAGCAGACCGGACACCGCTTCGTCCAGGTCACCGGCCGACAGGCGCGGATCACTGCTGGGCTCACTGAGTTTCGTGGTGAGCGCGCCGGACAGGCACGCCGTGCGCAGGCCCGCGGTCGCGGCACCGGTGAGCGAGAGCCCACGGTCCTGCTGGACCGCGAGCGCGTAGCGCGAGACGAACACCACCGCCGCGTTGTAGTCGCCGGTCACCACCGCCGACAGCGACTTGTTCTGCGTCTCGGAGCCCTCGCCCGCGCGGGTGGCCATGGCGCTCAGATCGGTGCCGATGATGTTGCTGCCGGGGCAGTAGGACACCGGCTCGGTGGTGGTGGTCGAGGCGCACGAGCGGGTGACGCCGCTGTAGTCGAACTTGGGCGCCTTCTGCACCGGCATCGACTTGCCGAGCTGGGTCGCGAGGTTGCTCAGGTTCTCCTTGTTCACCGGCAGCTGCTCCTCGCGCTCGTTGTCACCGAAGGTGACCGGCAGACTTCCCCGGCGCTGCGCGATCTCGTCCTTGTTGATTCCCTTGCACGTCGCCGCGCCCTCGGTGTATCCCATCTGCACCGCGGTGACCCGCTCGAAGGCCGAGCCGTGCACGGCATTCGGGTCGTTGGGGTCGCTGTCGCGCACCGCCACGGTCGCGCCGAGCACGCCGTTGAGACCGTCGGTGGTGTTGAGGGTGAAGTGCTTGGAGTTCCCCTCGGCGACATGGCGCAGGAACACCCCGGCCAGGCAGTCGGCCTGCTGTTCCTTGACCAGCGCGTCCATGGTGAGACCGCGCAGCAGGTCGGCCTGGGCCTGGATGGCGTGACCGTACTCGTGGGCCAGCACCATCACCACCGACATGTCGTCGAACCGGTTGATCAGCAGCGGCAGCAGCACCGAGCGGTCCCAGCCGATGGTGTGGTTGAGCGGGCAGTACGCGGCGTTGACCAGCTGGTAGGTGCTACTGAAGCAGAAGTCCACCGCCTCGGACTCCGGCGCCTTGGCCGACCACGAGATGTACTTCGAGGCGGGCTTGAAACTGCCGCGGAAGGTCTTGGAGTACTCGGTCTGCCAGAACTCCTCGATATCGGCGATGGCGTTGAGCGCGAGGGTGTCCACCGCGCCGCCGTCGCCGTTGTCGGCCTTCTTGTCGGTGTCGGGCACGCCGGAACGCGGTCCGCTCGGGCCGGTGGCCGAGGCCGCCCCCGCCACCTCCCACGGATTGTCGACGGCCGCGACGGCCTTGTCACCGGCGACGGTGTCCGCCGAACAGCCGGTCGTCAGTACCCCGACGCTCACCAATGCCGCGGCTGCGGCGATGGCGAAGCGATGCTTGATCATGCGCTGATTCCTCCCCGGAAAGACGCGGACACGAGCAGTCCGCTGTCGAGCGCTCACATGGTAGTCGAGATCGCTCAGCGGTCCAGCCGGACCGTGGCCAGCACCGCGCGGTGATCGCTGCCCGGAATGGTCAGCGCGCGTACCTGTTCGGCGACGCCGCCGGCGAGCAGGATGTGGTCGATGCCGATCACCGGACCCCATCGGCGATCGGCCGGGAAGGTGAGCAGCATCCCGTCACCGGTTTGTTCCGCGGCCGCCTCGAACGGGCCGTCCAGCAGCGCCCGATAGGCCGAATGGTGCTGGGTGGCATTGAAATCCGCGCCGACGACCGCCGGTCCGGTGACCCCGGCCAGGATCTCGTCGACCCGGCGCAGTTCCGCCGACCACGCGTCGAAGTTCAGGTTCGGCGGGATCGGGTGGAAGGCGAACACCGAGATGTCGCCGCGCTGCGGATGCCGCATGGTCGCGGAGATATTGCTCATGATGAAGCCGTCGTATTTCACGGTGTCGTGCAACGGGTATCGGCTGTAGATGCCGGTCCCGCCGCCACCGGACCGCGCCGGTTCCAAGTAGACGTGCGGCAGTTGTTCCTCGAGCCCGGCCGCGCGCAACCGCACGATCGCGTCGTCGGTCAGTTCGTCGACGGTGAGCACGTCGACGGCGCTGTCGCGCACCACCTGGGTCACCGCGACCGGGTCGGCCCGGCCGAACAGCAGATTCGATTGCAGCACCACGAGTTCCGGCCCGTCGGCGGCCCGGCTGTCGGGCACGAACGGCGGCACCAGCGTCCACAGCACCCCCGCGAGCACCACCCCGGCCACGCCCGCGCTGCGCCACCTGCGGGCCGCCAACAGCAGCACGACGCCGAGTACGGCGCCCAGCATCAACCACATCGCCCCCGAGGCCAGCAACACCAGATTCCGCCGCTGCCAGTGCCCGGCGTGCAGGACCAATCCCGCCACCGCCGCGACCAGTGCGCCCCACCCCAGGCCGAGCAACGCCCGGTCCATCCATTTACGCATCATCGGGCCAGCCTAGGCGGCACGATCCCAGAGCCCGCTGTGGCGGTTCTGAGGGAACTCTGAGGCCCGCTACAGCGGCAGGCCCGCCTCGATCCAGTTGTAGGCCTGGATCTTGCGGGACTGCGGATCGTTGACGACCTGGTTGATCAGATCGTTGATCTGCTCGGTGGACAGCGGATAGCCGTAGTGCTCGGCCGCGCCCGCCGAGGCCCACAGCGAGGCGAACAGCCCCGGACCACCGAGCAGGTGGGTCAGGGCCGTGGCCACCTCGTCGATGGTCCCGAGCACGCCGTGCACCAGCGCGATGGCGATGTCCTCGTCACCGGGCAGCGCGCCGGGGGCAAGCGCCCCGGATTCGACCACCCGCTGGGCCAGCCAGGTGCCGGGGATCAGCGGGTTCGGGCCGACGGCATCGCCCAGGTAGTAGCGCCATTCGCCGGGGTTGCCCTGGTCGAAGGCGTGGATGTAGAAGGTGCGCGTCAGCGCCCACAGGGCGATGTAGCGCAGCGCGAGCAGTTCCGGACCCAGCTCCGGGCCGTCCGATTCGGCCCGGTCCTTCTCCAGCAGATTCCAGGCGAAACGGAACCAGACCTGCTCGGAATTGCCCACCCAGGTCGCCGGCAACCGCTCGGCCAGGGCCGCGACATCGGCGGCGGGGCCGTCGAATCCGAGATCGCCGGAGGCCTCCACGCGCAGATTGTCGACATAGCCGCGCAGTGCGTCGACGGAGGTGAACACCGCGTAGCCCAGCTGGGCCAGGCGGGTGAGATCGGCATTGGCGGGCTCGAACACCAGCACCACCGGCATGCCGACGCCCGGTTGCAGGCCGTCGGGCCAGAACGCCTCGGCGACGGCGAGTTCGCGGCCGGTGATCGGGTCGGCGACCTCGCTGTCGAGCAGCGGGAAGCCGAAGCCGTCGGCCACCAGGTCGTCGACCAGGGCGTTCACCTGGTCCACCGCCGGATCGCCCAGGGTCGCCCCGGCGACACCGACGGTGAGCAGGTTCGGCCGGTGCAGGGTGCCGGTGCGCAGTTGCTCGAGGAACGCGTCGGCCGCCGCCGACAGCAACAGCCTGCGCGCGCGCAGGAATTCGCGGTAGTTCTCCAGCCGCCACAGCGCCGGATCGGCCGGGATCCACTGCGAGGCCAGCACACCGGGGTTGCGCCGCTCCACCTCGGCGAGATACTCGGCGGGTTCGCGTTCGCCCAGTTCGGTTTCCGAGTCGGGGCTCAGGAAGCAGAAGTTGGCGATGGCGTTGATCTCGTTGCGCTCGTAGCCCGCGTCGCGCAGCATCGTCTTGGGGAACAGGTAGTGCACCTGCACCGGGGTGCGCTCGCCGAACTGCGCGATGCCCAGTTCCGAGCCGCTGCCCAGATCGCGCGAACCGTCAACGCGGGTCAGCAGATACAGCAGGGGGTAGAACCGGGAGCCGCGGGTGGCGCCGGAGAAATCGTCGGCGCACAGGTCCAGCGAGCCGCCGCGCAGCCGCTCCAGCGAGGCGATGAGACCGTCGATCCCGCCACGTTCGAGGGTTTCGTAGTCCTGCTGCAGGAAGGTCTCGGTGGACCCGCTGAACCGGCCCCACAGTGCCTGGTGCACATACCAGTACAGCACCCGGTCGCGGTGCAGGTCGTTGTCGAAGCGGCCGCCGTTGAGGAACAGCAGCCGGGTGATCACCGGAATCGCGTAGCGGCCCATCAGGACCCGGTCGTGGTCCAGGCCGAGGCGGCCTGCCACCGTGTCGAGGAAGGTGTCGACCTGCACGGCGGTGTCGCTGAGCGCCTGCTCGAACTCCGCCGGGGCCAGATCGCCGAGCGCGTCGAAGTGCGCGCGGCCGTTGCCCACCGCGATCACATTGCGTAGCAACCAGTCCAGGGTGAAGGTGTAGCCGTCCTTGTCCCAGCGGATCAGGTGATCGCGCAGGTTGCCGCGGGCCTGCGGCCACTGCGCACACAGGGTGGCCAGCGCCAGGTCGCCCTTGGACAGCTTGGTGCCACCGGAGTTGACCCGGTTGAAGATGTCGACCACCTCGTCGACGGTGCGATCCGAGCCGGTGATGGTCTCGACGTTGAACTCGCGGTGGGTGATCTCGCGCAGCTTGTTGAGCCGGGTCAGGTAGACCGCCAGCGTGTCCGGGGCCTCGTCGGGGAACCGGGACAGATAGTGCATCGGGCCCTGCGCGAACAGTTCGGTGATGTCGATCCAGGCGGGGCTGGTGTCGCGGCCCGGGATCTGGAACTCGAAGACCTCACGCTCGACATCGAAATGCAGGCCGGTGAAGGCGATCGCGTCGCCCTCGAAGAACGACGGCGCGCGCCCGCGCACGATGCCGTAGAGGGTGGTGATGCGCTGCTGGCCGTCGAGCAGCAGCTGACGCAGGCCCGATCCGGTGGCCGTGCCGCGTACCGCGATGTCCTCGGACCCGGTCTCCCACACCAGCAGCCCACCGACCGGATAGCCCAGGTACAGCGACCGCATGAGCCCGCGCACCTGATCCCGGTTCCACACGTATCCGCGCTGGAACTCCGGCAGGAGGACCGCACCGGAGTCGATCTGGTCGAGCAGGTTGGACAGACGTGTCACGGCAGCCTTTCGATCGCGATCCGGTGGCGGCGGACCGCCCCATCGTTTGCACGGATCGTACCGACAAACACCGACACTCCAGCGGCCGAACGGAACTGACGCCGGGGTATCGGGTCAGCGTGGACCGGTCACCGCGTCGCGGAACTGCGGCGAGGCGTAGAACGGGGCCAGCCTGCGGCGCAGGACAGTGTCGAGATAGCCGCGCTCGTCGAGCTTTTGGAGCACCGAGGGGCCGAAGCGCAGCGCCTCCTCGATCAGGTCCTCGCGGCTGACACCCAGCTCCGCGAGCAGTTCGGTCAGTGGGGTGTCGCCGTACTTGTCGAAGACGTGATCGATGCCCTCGTCGAGTAGCGCGTGGAAATAGCCCGTCTCGCGGAAGGTGCGCCAGAACTCGAAGGTGAGTACCACCGCGTCCTCGACGTCCTCGGCCGAGACCAGGTCGCGGAAGGAGCCGACCGCGTCGCCGGTGTGCTTGCGCCAGGTCGCGCGGGCGCTGTCGAGCAACACCTCGTCGGCGTCGTCGCTGTTGCCGCGCAGGATGAATCGCGCGCCGGTGCGGGTGAGCCTGCCGACGCCGTTCTCGATCGCGGGCAGCGCGGGCTCGGCCAGCCGCGACAGCGCGCCGCGCAGCGTGCCCGCCAGGCCGCCGCCGGTGTGCTTGCCGTCGTCGACCGCGGTGACCACCGCGCGCTGCACCGCCTCGACGCAGGCGTCGACGGTGACCGGGCTCGACAGCACCAGCCGCACCAGCCGATGGGTGACGTCCATATCCGCCACCGCGTCGACCAGTTCGTCGAACCGGCGCGGATCGACCACGTCGCCGACCTCGAGCTCGTCGTTGACGCGATGGTTGTAGAGCCGGGCCGCGATCTCGCCGACGAGCTCGGGAATCGCGCCCTCCACCGGGATCTGCACGGCGTATTTGTGCGCGACGTCCTTGATCTGTTCCCTGGTCACCGCCTCGGCCAGGGTCAGCTCCTCGGCCTCGTCGAGCAGTCCGTCGACCTCTTCCTCGACGAACTCGAAGAAGCTCTCCCTGCGCAGCAGCTGGTCCTTGTGGAAGGCCACCTGCGCGTCGAGCAGCCGCATCGCCAGATCGAAGCCGTCCCCGTGCCCCTCGTTCGCACCCATGGTGCCCAGATTCGCACACCCCGCGCGACGGCGTGAGCGAGGCGCTCGCAATCGGTGCCGAACAGGCGCGACACGCCCGGGCTTGCGCGGCAGACTCAGCCCAGATCGCCTCTCGACACACCCATCCGAGCAGTTTGCTGGCGAGTATGGCATACTTGGCTGCTGAGACTGGGCTGATCGCAAGTGATCGCCATGGCTCACCTACGGAAAAGACTTTCAAAAATCATGACTCAAGGCACTGTCAAGTGGTTCAACGGCGAGAAGGGCTTCGGCTTCATCGCCCAAGACGGAGGCGGCCCCGACGTCTTCGTGCATTACTCGGCCATCAGCGGCTCCGGCTTCAAGTCCCTCGATGAGGGTCAGCGGGTGGAGTTCGAGGTCGGCCAGGGCCAGAAGGGCCCTCAGGCTCAGGACGTCCGCGCCATCTGATTCCGGCGCTCCAGTAGTCAAGCCCCATGGCCGCGTTCGAACCCATGCACCAGATCTACCTGGCCGTGCGCGCCATCCTGTTCTTCGACGGGTCGACACCCTCGGCGCCCGCCTGGACATGCCCGTGCTCACCGTGCCCGACCCGGAGGCGG
>NZ_JBSGDP010000050.1:0-45486 GCF_053602435.1 Nocardia sp. NPDC004415 | reverse complement strand
GAGCGCTGACCGGCGGCCCGGCCGCGACCGGCCACTGCGTGGCCGCCGCTCCTCGGGGTCGCGGGTGCGGGGCTGGGAGTGCGGTCATGGCGGTTTCAGCTCGTAGTGGGCGGTGGGGTATGGTTGTCGGGTTGTCTCGGCGAGGGTGGGCCCTCCTTGGTGCTCACCGTGATCGACGCGGCTCGGCTCTGTGGCCGTCCTCGTTCGTTCTTCGTCCGACGAGTAGACCCAGACCCCGGTAGATGGGTCGCCCATGACCAGCCCGGAAGAGCCGTAGGAGCGCATTCACCATGTCCGACGCCAACGTCATCGAAGCCGCCGTCCGCACCGAATTCGGTAAGGGCGCCGCGCGCCGTACCCGTCGTGACGGCAATGTGCCCGCCGTGCTGTACGGCCACCACGCCGAGCCGCAGCACCTGGCGATCAACGCCCGTGAGTTCGCCGCCATCCTGCGCGAGCACGGCACCAACGCCATCCTGAGCCTGGTCGTCGACGGCAAGTCGCAGCTGGCCATGACCAAGTCGGTCGTCGTCCACCCGATCCGCCGCTACATCGAGCACGCCGACCTGCTGATCGTCAAGCGTGGCGAGCGCGTCACCACCGACGTCAACGTCGTGGTCACCGGTGACGCCGCCGCGGGCACCCTGATCACCCAGGAAGCCACCACCCTGTCCATCGAGGCCGACGCGCTGAAGCTGCCCGAGTCCATCGAGGTCTCGGTCGAGGGCATCGAGGCGGGCACCCAGATCCTGGCCGGCACCATCGCGCTGCCCGCCGGTGTCACCCTCGCCGGTGACCCGGAGGCCCTGATCGTCAACGTGATCGCCGCGCCGTCCGCCGCCGAGCTGGACGAAGAGGGCGAAGGCACCGCCGACGAGGCCGAGCCGGCCGAGGCCGAGGCCGAGTCCGCCGAGTAATTCCGCTGCTACGGTTCGGTCGTGACCGAATCCTCCGGGCCCGCGCTCGTGGTCGGACTGGGTAACCCCGGTCCCGAATACGAGCGCACCCGCCACAATGTGGGCTTCCTGGTCGCCGATGTGCTCGCCGAGCGCATCGGCGGCCGTTTTGCCCAGCACAAGAAATCCGGCGCCGACCTGCTGCAGGCGCGCCTGGACGGCCGTCAGATCCTGCTGGCCAAGCCGCGCACCTACATGAACCTCTCGGGTCGCCCGGTGGCCGCGCTGGCCAAGTTCTTCTCGGTGCCCGTCGACCAGGTGATCGTGGTGCACGACGAGCTCGACCTGCCGTTCGGCACGATCAAGCTCAAGCAGGGCGGCGGCGAAGGTGGGCACAACGGGTTGCGATCCATCTCGCAGGCGCTGACCACCAAGGACTACCTGCGCACCCGCATCGGCATCGGCCGTCCGCCGGGGCGTCAGGACCCGGCCGACTATGTGCTCAAGGCGTTCGCGGCGCCGGAGCGCAAAGAGGTGCCGGTGATCGTGGAACAGGCTGCTGACGCGGTGGAACTGTTGCTGAAGGTCGGCCTGGAAGCCGCTCAGAACAACCTGCACTGAGCTGTTCGGCGCACCCGGAGATCCAGGCGCGCCGAACGCGTCTCAGCGCAGGTGTACCGCGGTGGCCGCGCGGCGGAGTTTGCCCGAGGAGGTCTTCGGGAGGGCTCCTGGGCCGAGGATGGCCACCGTGCGGGGGCGGGCGCCTACCTCGGCGAAGACCTCGTGGACGATCTCGCGTTCCATTCGCTTCACCTCGTCGGGTTCCTGGTAGTCGTTGGATTCGACCACCACCGCGAAGCTCTCGCGCTTCTCGCCGGCGTCCAGGCGCACCGCGACCGCGTTGCCGGGGCGGACCCCGCTCACCCGCAGTGCGGCGCGCTCGATATCGGTGGGGTAGATGTTGCGGCCGCCCATGATGATGACGTCCTTCATCCGCCCGCACACCACGATCAGGCCCGCGTCGGTGAAGTAGCCGATGTCGCCGGTGTCGAGCCAGCCGTCGGCGTCCTGCGCGGGGCGGAACCCGTCGACGGTGACGTAGCCGGAAGTCACGGCGGGACCGCGCAATTCGATGACGCCCACCGAGCGCACCGGCAGCGGCTGACGTTCGGCGTCGACGACGCGGCCCTCCAGGTCGTCGACCAGATGACCCAGTGTCGGCAACCGGCGCGGGGTGCCGTGGTGGCCGTCTTCGGCGACCGGCACCGCCTTGCCGACCGCCTCCAGCAGATCGGCGTCGATCACGTCGAGCACCAGGCCGTGGCCGGGGTCGGGGATGGACACGGCCAGCGTGGTCTCGGCCATGCCGTAGACCGGGGTCAGCGCCATCGGGTTGAGCCCGAATCCCTTGCCCGCCTCGGCCAGCGCGATCATGGTGTCGGGGTCCACCGGTTCGGCGCCGTTCCACATGTAGCGCACGCTGGACAGATCCATGGTGCCCGGCTCGGCCTGGCGCAGCCGCCGGGCCAGCAGCGAGTACGCGAAATTCGGTGCGGCGGTGACAGTTCCGCGGTACTTGGCGATGAGCTCGGCCCACAGCAGCGGCCGGGCCAGGAAGTCCAGCGGGGTCACACACACCACTTCGGCGCCGAATTGCATGGGCACACTGAGGAATCCGACCATGCCCATGTCGTGGAACAGCGGTAGCCAGCTGATCATCACGTCGTCGTCGGTCTGGAACTTGACGCGATTGAACATCGCGTAGGCGTTGACATAGAAGTTGCCGTGGGTGATCCGGACCGCCTTGGGCGAACCGGTCGACCCGGAGGTCAACTGCTGCAACGCGATATCGCTCTCGGTGGTGGGCACCGGATCGGTGTCGGCCCCCTCGTTCAGGTCCTCGATCCGCACCACGATGATGCCGCGTTCGCGCAGCACCGGTTCGGCGGCCGCGAACGGCGCCCCGAGCACGACCGCCTTCGCCTCGATCATGTCCAGCACGGTCTCGGTGTCGCGCACCCAGACCGCCAGATCGGTGCGCGGTGTCGGCTGGTGCAGCATGGTGATCGAGGCGCCACGCATCCAGATGGCCTGGCAGACGGGGGCGATGTCGACGGGCAGACCGGCCAGGACGCCCACCGCGTCCCCGTGTCCGATTCCGGCGGCGGCGAGCCCGCCCGCCATCCGCCGCGCTATCCGATGGATTTCCCCCCAGGTCTGCCGCAACGGCACATCGGGTTCTCCGGTGACCAGTCCCCGTGGGCTGGTCAACGCGGTGGCAAACATTTCGTCGGTGAACCTGCTCAACGTCGGACTCCCTTTGCGCCAACGATCGGTTACGGCCGTGCTCCCAACAAATCCCGCCCCGCGCCCTCGGTGTTAACCCCACTCAACCCCGGCGAACACCCCCTGCCGCACTTTTCTCGACGGCGAAGGTGGCAGCGTAACGGTCCACATATGGTCTACCTGATTGTTCCGCGATCTCCCGCATCAGCTGGTCGGTTGCCGCTCTGACCTGGGCGCGATACTCCGCTGCCGGATAGCGTCGCGCCGGCTGGACGCTGATGCGCACCTTGGTGAAACGCAACAGTTTCCGACCGCGCGGATTCATGCGGTCGGTCCCGTCGAGAATCACGGGTACCACCGGTGCGCCTGTGGCCATGGCCACGCGCAACGCCCCGGTCCGACCACGATAGACCCTGCCGTCGAGCGAGCGCGTGCCCTCCGGGTGAATTGCCCACGCACCGCCGGATTCGAGGATGCGGGTGGCCGCGGCGAGCGCGTCGGCGGCCGCGTCACCGCCGGTGCGGTTCACCGGCACCTGTCCGGCGGCGGTGAAGAACCAGCGCTTGGCCCGCCCGCGCGGGCCGGTGCCGGTGAAGTACTCCTGTTTCGCCAGGAAGGTGAGCGGCCGGGGGATCACCAGCGCCAGGTAGAGCGAATCGATGAAGGCGAGGTGATTGGCGGCGATGATCACCGGCCCGGTGCGCGGGATGTGTTCGAGGCCCTCGACGTGTGGGCGGCCGAGCAGGCGCAGCAGCGGGCCGACGAGAACGTATTTGCACAGTGAATACCACATGGGACCTCCGAGTAGACAGTGTCTACTCGACACTAGTAGACACTGTCTACGGGTGCCATGGGATGGGGTGCCGCCCGCGGTGCAGAATTGCCCGTATGCCCGGCTCCCTGCGTGAACGCCTCGTCGACACCGGCGTCGAGCTGCTCGAACGCGACGGCGTCGGCGGCCTCGGGTTGCGGGCCATCGCCCGCGCCGCCGGGGTCTCGCACGGCGCCCCGCGCCGCTGGTTCCCGACGCACGCCGCCCTGCTCGCCGCCATCGCCGCGCGCGGCTTCGCCGACCTGCTCGCCCGGTTCGCGCAGTCGGCCGCCGCGGGCGACCCGCGCGTCCGGCTGCGGGAGATGGCACGGGTCTACGTCGATTTCGCGGTGACCAGGCCGGAGATGTTCACCCTCATGTTCCGCCACGATCTGCTGGCCGGATCAGGGGAGAACCTGCGCGGCACCACCCAGCCGCTGTACCGGCGCGTCGTCGAGCTGGTCGCCGCGGCGGGCGCGGGGCCCGCCGCGCCGCGCCGCGCGCTCGCGCTGTGGACCAATGTCCACGGCCTCGCGACGGTCGCCGCCAACCGCACACTCGAAGTCGTTGCCCCCGAGGAAGATCCCCGGGCCCTCGCCGAGCGGATCGTCGACGAGCACCTGGCCTTCGGCTAGCGGGTGAGCTCGGCCAGGGTCGCCACGAAGTGGTCGAGATCGGCGTGGCTCACGAAGCAGTGCGGTGACGCGCGGATCACCGCGGCCAGGCCGCGCCCGGTCATGTCGAGCAGCGTCGAACTCGCGTGGCTCACCGTGACCGTGACGCCCTGCCCGGCGAGCCGGTCGCGCAGCAGCACCGGATCGTGGCCGTCGACGGTGAACGAGACGATGCCGCTGTGCTCGGTGCCCAGGTCACGCACCGTCACCCCGGGCAACTCCGGAAGCAGCGCGCGCAGGTGGGCGGCCCGGTCGGCGACGGCGGCGTAGACGGCCTCGGGACCGAGCGCGAGCAGGTAGTCGACGGCGGCGCCCAGGCCGAGCCGGGCGGCGACATCGCATTCCCAGAACTCGAAGCGGCTCGCGTCCTCGGCCAGCCGGTATTCGCCGGGGCGCACCCACTGCGCGCCGTGCAGGTCGAGCCGGTCCGGTTCCATCGACCGCGCCAATTCCGCACGGACATACAGGAATCCGGTGCCGCGCGGCCCACGCAACCATTTGCGGCCGGTGGCCGAGAGCGCGTCGACATCGAGCGCGGCCACGTCGATCGGCAGCTGCCCGATCGACTGGCACGCGTCGAGCAGCACCAGCGCACCCGCCTCGTGCGCGATCCGGGTGGCCTCGGCGACCGGATTCACCAGGCCGCCGTTGGTCGGCGCGTGCTGGAGTGAGACCAGCCGGACCCGCTCGTCGAGCATGGCGGCCAGCGCGGCGGTGTCGAGGCGGCCCTCGGCGTCGCTGGGGATGTGCTCGACGGTGGCGCCGGTGCGGGCGGCCCGCTGCAGCGCCGAGATGGCGTTGCTGGCGTAGTCGGCGCCCGAGATCAGGATCCGGTCGCCGGGGCGCAGCGGGACGGAATAGGCGAAATCGGCCCATGACCTGGTCGCACTGTCGCTCAGGGCGATGGTGTCGGCGGCGGCGCCGATCAGGGTGGCGATCGAGGTCTTCACGGCCGCGAGGGCGTCGAGGCGCTCGTTGGCGGCGCGATAGCCACCGATCTCCGCCTCCCGGCGCAGGTGGTCGACGACGGTGTCGGTGACGACCCGCGGCGGCAGCGAGGACCCGGCGCTGTCGAGGAACACCTGCCCCCCATCGAGTCCGGGCGTGGCGGCTCTGACGGCGGCGAGATCGATCATGCGTCGACCCTAGCGCGGGCGTTCGTTCGCCGATTCGTCACTTTTTCTGTCGGTGGCCGTCGCTACTCTGGAAGATCAGACGCAGGTTTCCACGGCAGTACCACAGCACGCGGAGGTTGGCATGGCCGTCACACTGCACCGTACTTCGTGGCCCGATTCCGCTCCCGACCAGGGCGAACTCTCCTCCAGGGCGGCGGCGGAGGCCTATGTCGGCGGGGTGTGTTTCAAGCTGGGGCCACCGGGACTCATCGGCGCGGAACTGGAGTGGCTCACCACCGGCCCCACCGGTTCCCGCCCACCGCTGGACCTGATGGCCACCGCCCTCGGCCCGCACGCGCCCGTCTCCCTCGCCCCGGCCTCGCCCGCGGCACCCCTGCCCGGTGGGAGCAGGGTGACCATCGAACCCGGTGGTCAGATCGAACTGTCCAGCGCCCCGTTCGCCGATCCGGCGGCGCTCACCCACCACCTGCGCGCCGATGCCGTCCTGTTGCGGGACCTGCTCGCCGCCCACCAGATCGGCATCCTCCCCGCCGCCGCCGACGCGGCCCGCCCGGCCGAACGGCTGCTCCGGCTGCCCCGCTACGCGGCGATGGAACGCCGTTTCGCCGGTGTCGGACCGTTCGGCGCGCTCATGATGTGCAATACCGCCGCCACCCAGGTCAGCGTCGACGCCGGCGCCGATCGGCACGAGGTGAGCGCGCGGTGGACGGCCCTCTACGCCCTGGGTCCGGCGCTGATCGCGGCCTTCGCCTGCTCACCGCGGCTCTACGGCGCCCCACCGGGTGACTGGGCATCCCAGCGGATGCGGGCCTGGCTGCGGCTGGACCCGTCCCGGGTGCGGCCGCCGGTGGCCGACTGGACCGATCCGATCACCGCCTACGCGCGCTGGGCGCTGGACGTCCCGCTGCTGTGTGTGCGCTGCACCGAGTCCGACGCGGACTGGTCACCGCCGCCCGGCGCGACCTTCGCCGACTGGCTCAGCGGCGCCCTCGACGACGAGGTCGGCCGCAGACCCGGGGTGGCCGACCTCGACTACCACCTCACCACCCTGTTCCCGCCGGTCCGCGCCTCGGGCCACCTCGAGGTCCGCTATCTCGACACCCAGCCCGGCGACACCTGGACCACCCCGATCCACCTGTTCGACGCCCTGCTGTCCACCCCGGCGGTGGTCGCCGAGGCGACGGCACTGGCAGCACCGGTCGCGGGGGAGTGGTCCACCGCGGCCCGCCACGGCCTGGCCGACCCGCAGATCCGCCGCGCCGCCGTCGACGTGCTCGAACTGGCCACCGCTCATGCCCGCACCGATTCCGCCACCGCGGAATTGGCCCTCGCCGCGCGCCGATGTCGGGCGGGGCGAAGTCCACTCGAGCCGGTGCGCAACGGCTTCTCCGTTGCCGCCCAACCTGTTCCGGAGATCGCCCCGTGACTGTTTCCGTCCCCGCCGACCACTCCGCCCGCGACCGGATGCGCGCCCGGATCGCGGAGGTCCTGCACCGCGCGCGTGCGCGCACCGCCCTGCTCACCGACACCGTCGACGACACCGATCTCACCGCGCAGCATTCACTGCTCATGAGCCCGCTGGTCTGGGATCTCGCCCATATCGGCAATCAGGAAGAACTCTGGCTCATCCGCGATGTCGGTGGCCGCGAGGCCGTGCGCGCCGATATCGACGAGCTCTACGACGCGTTCAAACACGCCCGCGCGAACCGTCCAGCCCTGCCCCTGCTCGACCCGGATCAGGCGCGCGGATACGTCGGTTCCGTGCGCGAGAAGGTCTGGGACGTCCTGGAATCCAGTGACCTAGCCGGAAATCCCCTGGTGGACAAGGGTTTCGCCTTCGGCATGATCGCCCAGCACGAGCAGCAGCACGACGAGACCATGCTCGCCACCCATCAGCTGCGCCTCGGCGAGCCGGTGCTGTCCGCCCCGCCGCCGCCCACCGCGCAGGTCCGGCTCGACGGCGAAGTCGTCATTCCCGCAGGCGAATTCCTGATGGGCACCTCGGCCGACCCGTGGGCCCTGGACAACGAGCGCCCCGCCCATCCGGTGCACGTCCCCGGTTTCGCCATCGATGTCGCCCCGGTGACCAACGAGCAGTACCTCGCCTTCGTCACCGACGGCGGCTACGACCGGCCCAACCTGTGGTCGGCGCGCGGCTGGGCCCACCGGCAGGAAGCCGGCCTGACCGCACCGCAGTTCTGGACGAACGAGGACGGGCGGTGGTCGCGAACGGCTTTCGGCGTCCGCACACCGCTGCGGCCGCGTCAGCCGGTGGTGCACGTGTGCTGGTTCGAGGCCGAGGCCTACGCCCGCTGGGCGGGCAAACGGCTGCCGACCGAGGCCGAATGGGAGAAGGCCGCCCGCTTCGACCCGGAAACCGGTGCGTCCCGGCGCTATCCGTGGGGCGAGGACACCCCCGGCCCCCAGCACGCCAACCTCGGCCAGCGGCACCTGGAACCGGCCGAGGTGGGCGCCTATCCCGCGGGCGCCTCCGCCACCGGCGTGCACCAGCTGATCGGCGATGTCTGGGAGTGGTGCGCAACGGGATTCGATGCTTATCCCGGATTCCGGGCATTCCCCTATCGGGAGTACTCGGAGGTGTTCTTCGGCGGCGACTACCGCATCCTGCGCGGTGGTTGCTTCGGCACCGACGAGGTCGCGTGCCGCGGCACCTTCCGCAACTGGGATCACCCGATCCGCCGCCAGATCTTCGCGGGCTTCCGTCTCGCCCGCGACCTGCGAGAGGACGAACGCTGATGTGCCGTCAACTGGGCTATGTGGGCCCCCCGGTCAGTGTCGGCGAACTCGTTCTGCGCGGCCCGCATTCGCTGTTCGTCCAATCCTGGGCACCCGCCGACATGCGCGGCGGCGGCACGATCAACGCCGACGGCTTCGGCGTGGCCTGGTGGCGCCGCGCCGAGGTCGGCCTGGACGGGGTGCGCGACGCGGTGACCCGCTACCGCAATGCCGCCCCCATCTGGACCGATCCGGCCGTCACCGAAGTGCTCGGTCAGCTGGAGTCCCGGTCGGTCCTGGCCGCGGTCCGCTCGGCCACCGTCGGCATGCCGCTGGAACGCGCCGCCTGCGCTCCCTTCACCGACGAACACTGGGCCTTCAGCCACAACGGTGTCGTCCCGGACTGGCGCCCCACCCTGCTCGCCGTCCAGGCCGACCTGAACGCGCTCGTCGGTCCCGGCGAGGCACTGATCGGCTCCGCCGCGATCCTGCTGGAAGCCGAGGCCCTCACCGACTCCGCCGCGCTCTGGGTGCTGCTGCGCGGCCTGCTCGCGGCCAGCCGTCCCGACGGCCCGATCACCTCCCCGGAAGACGCGCTGCGCCTGCTGGTCACCGCCGTCCTGCACCGTCAACCGGCCGCCCGCCTGAACCTGCTGCTCGGTGACGGTGACCATCTCTGGGCGACCACGTGCTGGCACGCGCTGTCGATCCTCATGGCCGACGACTACACCGTGCTGTGCTCGGAGCCCTACGACGACGACCCACGCTGGCAGCTCGTCGGCGACCGGCAGGTCGTGGCCGCCGCCCCCGGCGGTTGCACCATCACCGATCTCGCACTCCCCGACCTCGAAAGGGTCCGCGCATGACCGAGCCGCTGCTGGACATCCACCTCACCGACGACGACCTCGCCGCGGCCCTGCGCGCCGATGCCCGCACCGGCCTGACCGCCGACCCGAAATCGTTGCCGCCCAAGTGGTTCTACGACGCGCGCGGCAGCGAACTGTTCGAGCGGATCACCGAACTGCCCGAGTACTACCCGACCCGCACCGAACGCGCACTGCTCGAACGCGTCGTCGGCGAGATCGCCGAGGCGGCCAGGGCGGAGGTGCTGGTGGAACTCGGCTCCGGCTCGGCGGCCAAGACACGCCTGCTGCTGAACGCGCTCACCGCCGAGGGCTCGCTGAAAACCTATGTACCCCAGGATGTCTCGGCATCAGCCCTGCGTGGCGCGGCCACCGAGATCGCCGCCGAGTACCCGCATCTCGCCGTGCACGGTGTGGTCAGCGATTTCACCGACACCCTGCACAACCTGCCCCGGGGCGGCCGTCGCATGATCGCCTTCCTCGGCGGCACCATCGGCAACCTGGTCCCCGCCGAACGCGCCGAATTCCTGGCCGGCATCACCGAGGTCCTCGAACCCGGCGAACTGCTGCTGCTCGGGGCGGGCCTGGTGATCGACCCCGCCGTGCTCGTCCCCGCCTACGACGACGCCGCAGGCGTCACCGCCGAGTTCAACCGCAATGTCCTGCACGTGCTCAACCACCGCCTCGGCGCCGACTTCACCCCCGAGAAATTCGATCACATCGCCCGCTGGGACCCCACCAACGAGTGGATCGAAATGCGCCTGCGCGCCACCACCGCCATGACCGCCACCATCCCCGCCCTCGACCTCACCGTCGACTTCGCCCCGGGCGAGGAAATGCGCACCGAGATCTCCGCCAAATTCCACCCCGACACCCTGCGCACCGAACTCACCACCGCAGGCTTCACCCCCACCCACACCTGGACCGACCCCGCCAACCGCTTCGCCCTGTTCCTGGCCGAGCGGCGCTGACCGGCGGCGCTACAGGTCGAGGTCTTCGGCGCGGGTCTCGCCGCTGATCGCGGATTCGTCGCCGTCAACCGGGTTGTCGTAGAGGTCGCCGTCGACATTGTCGTCGCCGACGACGCGGACGGCGGCGACTTCGGCGGGGCGTTCGTCCTGTTCGGCGGCGGCGCGGGCGGCGCTGCCCTCGGTCCATTCCTGCGACATCTCCTCGTCGATGCCCAGGAATCCGTCGGCGTCGGCCTCGTGGTTGCGGATCACGTAGTCCTGCGGTGGGTCTTCCACATACCGCTCGTATTCGACGATGTCGTCGGCTTGATCGTCATCGCCCATGTCCATGTCCAACGGTTCACGGCTCATGGGTCCAGTATCGGCCTCCACCGGGCGCGCGTCACGGACCACGGCCGGTGCTCAGTGCTCGACGCCCTCGAAGATCGCGCCGAACCAGTCCACGAGCGGGCGCAGTTCACCCCAGGCGCGGCGGACCTCGGTCGCGGCGGCGGGAGTGGTGAGCCAGTCCGGGGCGCCGAATCCGCGGCGCACGACCAGCGACTTGTAGCGCAGCAGGTCGATGCGCGGATGGTCGGCGGGGTAGCCCTTGGGTTTGGTCTTGAGCCGGTCGCCGCCGACGTCATAGCCCGCCGCGGTGGTGGCGTCGAGAATCCGCGCGAGTTCGGTGCCGCGCACCTCGTCGTCGATGGTGGCCCGCAAGGTCGCCAGGGCCGGGGGTGACGGCATGAAGCATCCGGCGCCGACCGTGAGACCACCCGCGTCGATGTGCACATACCAGCCGACCCCGGGCGCGACCCGGACCACCGCACCCTGATGGGTCTTGTACGGCGTCTTGTCGGCGGAGAAGCGGACATCGCGGTAGGGCCGGAAGATCTTGGCCTCGCCGAACTCGTCCGCGAGCTCGGCGGCGAGCGCCGTCATCGGCGCGCGCACCGCCTCCTCGTAGGTCTGCTTGTGCGCCGACCAGAAAGCCTTGGAGTTGTCGGCCTCCAAGTCTTCGTAGAAATCGAGTCCCGCCAGCGGAAACCCGGTGAATGCCATCAGTCCTCCCAGCTCACGCGCTACCCAGCGCCACGAAGAACACCACCACCGCCAGCACGGCCAGCGCACCGACCACGGCATTGGCGGTGGCCGCCCACTTGCCCAGCTGTTCGCCCTTGGTGTGCCCGACGATGCCGAGGATCACCCCGGTCGGCACGGTCACCAGCACCGGCAGCCCGCACAGCAGCGCCCCGCCGAGGAACGACGCGGCCACGCAGCAGAAGCTGAGGACCGACCAGATCGGGGTGGTGTCGACATAGCCGTAGCGCGGCGGCAGCGGCTGCGGCGGTCCGTAGGGCGCCACCCCGTACTGTCCGCGCGGATACCCCGGCGCCGGGAACATCGGCTGCGGCGCGGGCGGCGGCCCCGGATAGGGCGGCAACTCCACACCGGGCCACTGCTGATCGGGACGCACGGGCGGCGGCGGAACCACCGGCTCGGGCGCGTCCTGCACGCGGTCCTTGCTCAACTCGACCGGCCGGTCCGGTTCGTAGTCCATCGATCTCCCCCTCGTATCGCGCGTAGACCTCCATGACTACCACGTCGAAAGCCGAAAACGGCCCCCGGCGGATGCCAGGGGCCGTTCGGTGGAACTCAACTCACGCGTTGCCGTTGAACAAGCCGGTGACCGAGCCGTTCTCGAAGACCTCGCGGATGGTGCGCGCCAGCAGCGGCGCGATCGACAGCACGGTCAGCGTCGGGAACTTCTTGTCCTCGCTGATCGGCAGGGTGTTGGTGATGACGACCTCGCGCGCACCGCAGTTGGCCAGCCGCTCGGCGGCCGGGTCGCTGAGCACACCGTGGGTGGCCGCGATGATCACGTCGCCCGCGCCGGCTTCCTTGAGCACCTTCACCGCGCCGGCGATGGTGCCACCGGTGTCGATCATGTCGTCGATCAGCACGCAGGTGCGGCCCTCGACGTCACCGACCACGCGGTTGGACTTCACCTGGTTGGGCACCAGCGGGTCGCGGGTCTTATGGATGAACGCCAGCGGCGTGCCGCCCAGCGAGTCGGCCCACTTCTCGGCGACCTTCACGCGGCCCGCGTCGGGGGAGACCACGGCCAGGTTGTCGGAGGGGTAGTTGGTGCGGATGTACTCCGAGAGCTGCACCAGCGCGTGCATGTGATCGACCGGGCCGTCGAAGAAGCCCTGGATCTGATCGGTGTGCAGGTCGACGGTGATGATGCGGTCGGCACCGGCGGTCTTGAGCAGGTCGGCGACCAGGCGGGCCGAGATCGGCTCGCGGCCGCGGTGCTTCTTGTCCTGGCGGGCGTAGGGGTAGAACGGCAGCACCGCGGTGATCCGCTTGGCCGAACCGCGCTTGAGCGCGTCGATCATGATGAGCTGTTCCATCAGCCACTGGTTCAGCGGGGCCGGGAAGCTCTGCAGTACGAAGGCGTCGGAACCGCGGACCGACTCCTCGAACCGCACGAAGATCTCGCCGTTGGCGAAGTCACGCGCGGTCTGCGGGGTGATGTCGACGTCCAGTTCCTTGGCGACCTGCTCGGCCAGCTCGGGGTGCGACCGGCCGGCGAAGAGCATCAAGTTCTTCTGGTTGTCGATCGAGAACGCGGTCACTGCTGGTTGCCATCCTTTTGCTCGGTTGCCTTGTTCGACGTCTCGTCTGCCGCGAGGGCTTCCGCCGCCGCGCGCGCCGCAGCGGTTCCCGGACGGTAACGCTGCACCCAGTTATCGATGATGCGCTGTGGCCCACCCGACACGGCCAGTGCCCCTGGTGGAACGCTCCTGCGCAGTACAGTACCCGCTCCGGTATAGGCGCCGTCACCCACGGTGACCGGAGCGATGAACATGGTGTCGCTGCCGGTCCGCACGTGGGAACCGACGACGGTGTGGTGTTTGTTCACGCCGTCGTAGTTCACGAAAACGCTCGACGCGCCGATGTTGCTGTACTCGCCGATCGTCGCGTCGCCCACATAGGTCAGATGCGGCACCTTCGAGTGCGCGCCGATCGAGGCGTTCTTGGTCTCCACGAAGGCGCCCAGCTTGCCCTCGGTGCCCACCACGGTGCCCGGGCGTAGGTAGCTGTAAGGGCCGATGGTCGCGCCCTCGCCGATCTCGGCACCCGAGCCGTGCGTGCGTACCACGCTGGCGCCGGCCCCGACGACCACGTCGGTGAGGGTGGTGTCCGGCCCGATCTCGGCGTCCTCGCCGATGTGGGTCGTGCCGAAGAGTTGGGTGCCGGGGCGCAGCACGGCGTCGCGGTCGATGCGCACGCTCGCGTCGATCCAGGTGGTGGCCGGATCGACGATGGTCACCCCGGCGCGCATGTGCCGTTCGAGGATGTAGCGGTTGAGCGTGGCGCCCGCCTGCGACAGCTGCACCCGGTCGTTGACCCCGGTGACCTTGTTCGAGTCGACCAGCCGCGCCCCGTGCACCGGATGACCGGCCTCGCGGGCCAGGCGCAGCACATCGGTGAGGTAGAGCTCGTGCTGGGCGTTGGCCGTGGACAGCCGCCCGATCATGGTCCGCAGCACCGAGGCGTCGAAGGCGTAGACGCCGGAGTTCACCTCGTTGATCCGGGCCTGCTCGGGGGTGGCGTCGGCGTGCTCGACGATCTCGGCGACCTGGCCGTCGTCGTCGCGCACGATCCGGCCGTAGCCGTTGGCGTCGTCGGGGACGAAGGTCAGCACGGTGACGGCGGGCCGCTCGGCGTAGCTGCGGTGCTCGTCGAGCAGGGCCGAGAGGGTGTGCCCGTCGAGCAGCGGCACATCGGCCGAGGTGACGAGCAGGTCGCCGGTGAAGTCCGCGGGGACCGCGCTCAGCGCGCACTGTACGGCGTGCCCGGTGCCCAGCTGCTGGTCCTGCACGGCGCACACGATGTCGAGGCCGAGTTCCTTGCCGACCTCGGCGACGGCGGCGCCGACCTTGTCGCGGTCGTGGCCGACCACGGTGATCAGGTGGGTCGGCTCGATCTCCGCCGCCGCGTGCAGCGCGTGCGAGAGCATCGAGCGCCCGGCCAAGGGATGCAGCACTTTCGGCGTCTTCGACCGCATTCGCGTCCCAGCCCCGGCTGCGAGAACGACGACGGCGGTCTGCGGTGACATGGATCTCCCTCGGCTGCCTGCCAGCGAGTGTGCTGTGGCGGGTTCGGTCGGTGATGGTGCGGGCCGACGATACGTCACTGTGTCCGTGTGTGCTCCGCCGCCAGGACTCGAACCTGAACTATCTGAACCAAAATCAGAGGTGCTGCCATTACACTACGGCGGATCGCCACACCAGTGGACCGCCCGGGCCCACCACTGTGCTACGGCACGCAGTGATCCTCGCACACGTCACCGTTCTCCGGCGAATCTTGTGTACGCCTGTCGCACCCGGCGTCTCGCCGCGTTGTTAGCCTTCTGGGACAGATCGGACGGGACACGGAGAGGCGGGGGCAGATGTCTGCTAGTGAGCCGGGCCGGACGCCGCGGCCGCGGATGACCGGCACGCAGCGGCGACAGCAGCTGATCGAGATCGGTCGCGCGTTGTTCGCCGAGCGTGGGTACGACGCGACCTCGATCGAGGAGATCGCCCAGCGCGCGCAGGTCTCCAAGCCGGTGGTCTACGAGCATTTCGGCGGCAAGGAGGGCCTCTACGCGGTGGTCGTGGACCGCGAGATGTCGATGCTGCTGGACATGGTCACCTCCTCGCTGACCCAGAACCGCTCGCGGGTCCGGCTCGAACAGGTGGCCCTGGCCCTGCTCACCTACATCGAGGAACGCACCGACGGCTTCCGCATCCTGGTCCGCGACCAGCCCGCCCCCAATGCCGACGGCCGCTACTCGAGTCTGCTCAACGAGGCGGTCAACCAGGTCGCCCACATCCTGGCCGGTGATTTCGGCAGGCGCGATCTGGACCCGAGCCTGGCCCCGCTCTACGCGCAGGCACTGGTCGGCATGGTCTCGACCGCGGCGACCTGGTGGCTCGACGAGCGCACTCCGCCGAAGGAAGTGGTCGCGGCGCATCTGGTGAATCTGTGCTGGAACGGATTGAGCCACTTGGAAGCCGAACCGGGTCTCAGCTCCGAATGGAATACCGGGACCCCGGCGAGTGGCGGGGTAACCGGGCGATAGCGCCCCCGCTGGGTGAATCGAGGATTCGGCTGCCGCGCGGCGGCCTGGTGGTACGGTTCACCCATCCTTTTGGGTGCTGCCGGGCGGTATGTCGATCAAACTTCTTCGATGTCGGTCTACTTCAGGATGGCTGGAATAATTGGATGACAGGCGGATCTGATGGCTAGGCAAGCGCGCGCGGAGATCACCCGCGACTCCGTCCTTGCTGGCGCTGCCGATGTCTTTCTCCGTTTGGGCTACGCCAACGCGAGTCTCAGCGAAATCATCGCGCAGTCCAATGTGACCAAGGGCGCCTTGTACTTTCACTTCGGCTCCAAGGAGGAGCTGGCGCGGGCGGTGGTCGATCAGGGCAACGACCGGCTCGTCGGGTCGTGTCAGGGATTCTTCGATTCCCGGGTGCCCGCGCTGGAGGCGTGCATCGGCATCACCTACGTGGTGGCCGACCTGTCGATGAACGATCCGATGGTCGGGGCGATGCTCAAGCTCACCCACCAGATCGGTGACTACCGCGGCGCGCAGGGCGACAACATCGCCAAGACCTGGGGCGAGACCTACCGGGTGCTGGCCGAGCGGGCCATCGCCCAGGGCGACCTGGTGGCCGATCTGGACGCCGACGTGGTCGGTCTGCTGCTGCAGGAGCTCACCGCGGGCGTGCACATCGTCGCCGTCGGCACCGAGTCGATGGACCAGATGGCGGCCCGGATGGAACGCGCCTGGTTCTTCCTGCTGCCCTCGCTGGTGCCGCACGAGAAACTGTCGTACTTCCGCGAGTTCGCCGCGCGCCGGCTGCGCCGCTATATCGGCTGATCAGACGCTGCGGTCGGTGGCAAGCACCGCGCGCACATCGGCCTCGGCGCCGGAGGTCTCGATCCGCACCTCGTCGCGCCCGAACGCGTGCAGCAGCAGCTCCGACGGCGCCGCGGTGAGCACCACCTCCGGGCCGTCGGCCTTGTGCGCGGTGATCCGCTCGCCCTGCGGCGTCGCGAGCACCACCGCGACCGGCGCCTTGCGGTAGGCCGCGCGCGCGATCGTGCGCAGCGCCTTCCACAGGCGGGCCTCGTCGGACGCCGCCAATTCCCGTGGCTCCCAACCGGTTCGGGCCCGGCGCAGGTCCTCGTGGTGGACGAACATCTCGGTGAGGTTGGCGACCGCGTCGACCGGCTTGAGCGGTGACCACCACGGCGGACCGGTGCGTACCAGCTCGGCGAGCTCGGCGAACGGCCGCTGCGCGATCCCGGCCTGGACCGAGTCGAGATAGCCGGCCAGCGGCTTGACCAGGATGCCCAGCGAGGCGTCGGGCCTGCGTTCCCTCACCACCAGGTGCGCGGCCAGATCGTGCGCGGTCCAGGTCCCGCACAGGGTCGGCGCGCCGGGACCCACCTCGAGCATCGTTTCCACCAGGGCGCGGCGTTCGCGTTGAGCCAGACTCACCCTGTCGACCCTACGCGCGCGGGCTCGATCGCCTGGTCCGGCGGGCGGTCCGGAACCGTGTCGGACCCGGTGACTAGACTTCCTCACGACTCGTCGACCATCCCGTCTGCGCACTACAGGAGCGTTCATGTCCTCCCTTCGTCCTCCGCTCGCCGGTCTGGTCGAGGCGGCTGGGGGTGATGTCGCGCTGCGTACGGTCGCCGACCTGATCGGCAAATCCGGGGTCGAACTGGTGGCTCCCTCGGCGGTGCGCCCGTTCGTCGCCTCGACCGTCGCCGACCGGCAGCCGCTGGTCGTGGTCACCGCGACCGGGCGCGAGGCCGACGACCTCACCCTCGAGCTCGCCGAGATACTCGGCCCGACGGTCGCCCAGTTCCCGTCCTGGGAGACGCTGCCGCACGAGCGCCTCTCGCCCGGCGCCGACACCGTGGGCCGCAGGCTCGAGGTGCTGCGCCGCCTGGCCCACCCCGAGGACCCGGTCTACCCGGCGCCCCTGCGGGTGGTGGTCACCACCGTGCGCTCGCTCATGCAGCCGATGACCGCCGGGCTCGGCGATATCGCGCCCATCGTGCTGCGCGCGGGCGGTGAGTCCGATTTCGACGAATTGCTCGCTCGCCTGGTGGAATTCGCGTACACGCGCGTCGACATGGTCGGCAAGCGCGGCGAGTTCGCGGTGCGCGGCGGCATCCTCGACCTGTTCCCGCCGACCGCGGATCATCCGGTGCGCGTGGAGTTCTGGGGCGACGAGGTCAGCGAGATCCGCCCGTTCTCGGTGGCCGATCAGCGTTCGCTCGGCGAGCAGACCGTCGAGTCCGTGGTCGCGCCGCCGTGTCGCGAACTGCTGCTCACCGAGCCGGTCCGCGAACGCGCCGCCGCGGTGGCCGCCGAGAACCCGGCCGACGCCGCCCTGGTGGAGATGCTGGACAAGATCGCCGAGGGCATCCCGGTCGACGGCATGGAAGCCCTGCTCCCCGTGCTCGCGCCGGGCCGGTTGAGCCTGCTCACCGAGGCCCTGCCCGCGGGCACCCACCTGCTGCTGTGCGATCCGGAGAAGATCCGCACCCGCGCCGCCGACCTGGTCCGCACCGGCGCGGAATTCCTGGAGGCGTCCTGGACGGCGGCCTCCTTCGGCGGTGACGCCCCGCTGGGCGCGCACGGCCTGGACCTGGCGGCCTCCGGATACCGCAGCCTGCCCGAATTGCACACCAGCGCAGACGAACTCGGCCTGCCGTGGTGGACGCTGAGTCCGCTCAGCTCCGGCGACCCGGCCGAGGTCGTCCTTCCGGTGCTGGCCGGTCCCACCGCGCGCGGCTCCGAGGAACTCGTCGCCACCATCTTCGCCTCGCTGCGCGCGCACGTCGCCACCGGCGGCCGCGCGGTCGTGGTGGTCACCGGGCACGGCACCGCCCAGCGCGTGCTGGAACGCCTGGGCGAGGCCGAGGTGCCCGCGGGCCTGCTGGCGGCCGGTGCCGCGCCCGAATCGGGTGTGGTCGGTGTGCTGTGCGGCTCGCTGCACGACGGCCTGATCTTCGACGACGCGGGCCTGGTCGTGGTCGCCGAATCCGATCTCACCGGCAACCGGGTCACCGCGCCCACCGAGGGCAAGCGGCTGCCCGCCAAGCGGCGCAACCAGGTCGATCCGCTGGCCCTGTCCGCGGGCGACATGGTGGTGCACGACCAGCACGGCATCGGCCGCTTCGTCGAGATGATCGAGCGCACCATCGGCGGCGCGCGCCGCGAGTACCTGGTCATCGAGTACGCGCCGAGCAAGCGCGGCCAGCCGGGCGACAGGCTGTTCGTCCCGATGGAGTCGCTGGACCAGCTCTCCCGCTACGTCGGTGGTGAGCTGCCCAGTCTGTCCAAGCTCGGCGGTTCCGACTGGGCGAACACGAAACGCAAGGCGCGCAAGGCCGTTCGCGAGATCGCGGGCGAGCTGGTGCAGCTCTACGCCGCCCGCCAGGCCGCCCCCGGCCACGCCTTCGGCCCGGACACCCCGTGGCAGCAGGAGATGGAGGACGCCTTCGCGTTCACCGAGACCGTCGACCAGATGACCGCCATCACCGACGTCAAGGCCGACATGGAGAAGGCCGTCCCGATGGACCGCGTGGTCTGCGGTGACGTCGGCTACGGCAAGACCGAGATCGCCGTGCGCGCGGCGTTCAAGGCGGTGCAGGACGGCAAGCAGGTGGTGGTGCTGGTGCCCACCACGCTGCTGGCCCAGCAGCACCTGCAGACCTTCACCGAGCGGGTCGCGGGTTTCCCGGTGACGGTGAAGGGCCTGTCGCGCTTCACCGACGCCGCGGAGTCCAAGGAGATCATGGCCGGGATGGCCGCGGGCGAGGTCGACATCGTGGTCGGCACGCACCGGCTGCTGCAGACCGGGGTGCGCTGGAAGGACCTGGGCCTGGTCGTCGTCGACGAGGAGCAGCGCTTCGGCGTCGAGCACAAGGAGCACATCAAGGCGCTGCGCACGCACGTCGACGTGCTCACCATGTCGGCCACCCCGATCCCGCGCACCCTGGAGATGAGCCTGGCGGGCATCCGCGAGATGTCGACCATCCTCACCCCGCCCGAGGAGCGCCACCCCGTGCTCACCTATGTGGGCGCCTACAACGACAAGCAGGTCACCGCCGCCATCCGCCGCGAGCTCATGCGCGACGGTCAGGTGTTCTACGTGCACAACCGGGTGTCCTCGATCGACAAGGCCGCCAAGCGGATTCGCGATCTGGTGCCCGAGGCGCGGGTGGTGGTGGCGCACGGCCAGATGAACGAGGACCAGCTCGAGCGCACCGTGCAGGGCTTCTGGCAGCGCGAGTTCGACGTGCTGGTGTGTACCACCATCATCGAGACCGGCCTCGACATCTCCAACGCCAACACCCTGATCGTGGAACGCGCCGACTCGCTGGGCCTGTCGCAGCTGCACCAGCTGCGCGGACGTGTCGGCCGTTCGCGCGAACGCGGCTACGCCTACTTCCTGTACCCGCCGGAGAAGCCGCTCACCGAGACCGCCTACGACCGGCTGGCCACCATCGCCCAGAACTCCGATCTCGGCGCCGGTATGGCCGTGGCCATGAAGGACCTCGAGATCCGCGGCGCGGGCAACGTGCTCGGCGCCGAGCAGTCCGGCCACGTCGCCGGCGTCGGCTTCGACCTGTACGTGCGGCTGGTCGGTGAGGCGGTGGAGGCCTATCGCGCGGCCGCCGACGGCAAGCCGATCGTCACCGAGGAGACCAAGGAGGTGCGCATCGACCTGCCGGTGGACGCGCACATCCCGCCCGACTACATCGCCAGCGACCGGCTGCGGCTCGAGGCCTACCGCAAACTCGCCTCGGCGCAGGACGATACGGCCCTGGCCGCGGTCATCGAGGAACTCGTCGACCGGTACGGCCCGCTGCCGGTGGAGGTCGGCAGGCTGGTGTCGGTGGCCAAGCTGCGCTTGCTGGCCCGCTCCTACGACGTGGCCGAGATCGTCGTCACCGGAACCACGCTCAAGCTCGCGCCGCTGAATCTGCCCGATTCCAAACAGCTGCGGCTCAAGCGGATCTACCCCAGCGCCACCTACCGCGCGGCCAGCGGCCTGGTGCAGGTGCCGCTGCCGCGGGTCACCGACAGTGTGGGCGCCGACCGGGTCCGCGATGTCGCGGTGCTGCAGTTCGTCGCCGATCTGCTGCTCGCGCTCGACGGCAAAGCCCAAGGTGCGGTGGATCTCTCGGTGCCGACCGAGGCGTCGGCGCGATGAACGAGGAGGCGGCCGACACCGCCGTGGTGGCCGCGGGACTGGCCGGTGCCGTGGAGGTGATGGACCGGCTGTGGCACTTCGGCGGCTGGGAACGCACCCAGACCCACGACTCGCTGCGCCCCTACCTGCTCGAGGAGACCTACGAACTGCTCGACGCCATCCAGGCCGGCGACGCCGAGACCATCAAGGAGGAACTGGGCGACCTGCTGCTGCAGGTGCTGTTCCACTCCCGCATCGCCGAGCACGCGGGTGAGTTCACCGTCGACGATGTCGCCGCCGCCCTGGTCGGCAAGCTCGTGCACCGCAGCCCCCACCTCGCCGCCGACGACCTGCCCGCGGGGACCTCGGTCGCCGAGAAGATCGCCGCGCAGGAAAGGGCATGGGAGGAGCGCAAATCCGCGGAGAAGGCCCGCCGCTCCTGCCTCGACGGGATCGCCATGGCCCAGCCCGCGTTGGCCCTGGCCGAGAAGGTCCGCTCCCGCAGCGCGCGGGCCGGTCTGCCCGAGGACCTCGTCCCGGCGGCCCTGCGCGTGGTCGAACTCGGCGGCCCCGATTCCGCCGAGGAGCGCCTGCGCAAGGCCACCCTCGACTTCGCCGACACCATCCGCGCGGCCGAGGACGCCGCCGAAACCGCGCGCGGCGTGCGCGCGCCGCTGACCCCGGACGAGTGGCGCGCGTGGTGGCCACGATGAATCCTCAGCAACCGATCGGCTATTCGTTTTCCGGCGCTGGAAGGGGCCGTGCGGTGACTGAGACCTTGCTGAGATGTGCCGGACAATCGCGCGCGCACCAGCGGGCAAGGCGCACAGCGTTTTAGACTCGAAGAAGCTCGTCGTTCGCGGCGGGAGTACGAGGTCCGTCGATCGTCGAGGTGAGGCAGATGGCAACTGAAGTGGATCCGGCAGAACAGGACTACGCGACCGATCATCCCGAGCTCGATGTGTTGCCGGTCTGGCCGCAGGAGACCATCGCGGTGCTGGTCACCACCGATCCCGCCCCGCACGCCATCCCGGTGTCGTGGCCGGTGCGCGCCGGTGATCGCCGTATTCTGCTCAGCCTGAAGTCCGATCGCGGGTCGCTGGCGCGGTTGCGGGCGCAGCCGGAGGTGGCGTTGCTGATCCTGGGCGGCGGCAATGTCGCGCTCTGTGCGCGGGGCCGGGCCTCGGTACTCGCCGAATCGATGCCATCGGCCGAGGACTACACCGCGGTGCAGCTCGATGTCGAGGTCATCGACGATCATCGTCAGTCGGCGTTCGCCGTCGATCGCGGCATCCAGCGCACCGTGCTCGACGACTCCGAACTGCGCGCGCTCGAGGGCCGAGTCGAGACGCTGCGGTCCTGGGCCGACTGAGCTCGTCACACAGCACACCATCTGGACAGAAGGGTTTTCATGAGCGTCACACTCGCCAAGGGCGGCAATGTCTCGCTGTCGAAGCAGACCGACAATCTCACCAAGGTGGCGGTGGGACTCGGCTGGGACGTGCGCACCACGACCGGCGCCGACCACGACCTCGACGCCAGCGCGCTGGCGACCGGGACGAACCTGAAGGTGCTCTCCGACCAGCACTTCGTCTTCTACAACAACCTGCGCTCGCCCGAGGGCACGATCGAGCACACCGGTGACAACCTCACCGGTGAGGGCGACGGCGACGACGAGATCATCAATGTCGACCTGGCCGCCACCCCGCCCACGATCACCAACATCTTCTTCCCGGTCTCGATCCACGACGCCCAGGCCCGCGGCCAGTCCTTCGGACAGATCCGCAACGCCTACATCCGCGTCACCGACGCCAACACCGGCGTCGAACTGGCCCGCTACGACCTGTCCGAGGATGCCTCCACCGAGACCGCCATGGTCTTCGGCGAGCTCTACCGCCACAACAACGAGTGGAAGTTCCGCGCCATCGGCCAGGGCTACGCCTCCGGCCTGGCGGGCATCGCCCGCGACTACGGCGTGAACATCTGAGTTGTCCCGGCGAAGGCGGGCGGCCCGACGGCCGCCCGCCTTCAGCGTGCCTGGGTGACGGGCACCCGCCGCGACGGCACCCCGGCGGCCTGGTCGAGCAGGGCGAAGTACTTGCGCAGCATCAGGACGGCGGTGGTGGCCAGGCCGGCGGTGAGGCCCCACCAGACGCCTGCCGCGCCCAGGTGCAGGGGGAAGGCCAGGAGGAGGGCGGCGGGGAGGCCGACGGCCCAGTAGCCGATGAGGGAGAGGCGGAAGCCCGCGGAGGTCTCCTTGAGGCCGCGTAGCAGGCCGGTGCCGATGTTCTGGGCGGCGTCGAAGAACTGCAGCACGATGCCGATCAGCAGCAGGGTGTGGGCGATGGCGATGGTGTCGGTGTCGCCGGGCTCGAGGAACGGCGCCAGCACGAGGTCGGGGGCGACCACGTAGACCAGCCCGGTGACCCCGGCCAGGACCGCCGCGTGCCGCAGCGCCAGCCAGGCCACGGTCCGCGCGTGGTCGTACTCCTCGCGCGCCACACTGTGGCTGACCAGGATCGACGCCCCGTGCGAGAGCCCGATCGCGACCTGGAACACGATGTAGATGATCTGGTAGACCACATTGTGCGCCGCCAGCGCGGCGGGCCCGAAACTGCCCATGACCAGGGCCAGCACCGAGAACATGCCCGCCTCCGACCCGTAGGTCAGCGCGATCGGGGTGCCCAGGCGCAGTTCCTCGCGCACGGTCGCCCAGCGCACCGGCCACGGGGTCGCGGGCAGGGTGGGCCCGAGTCGCTCGTCGCGGCGGATCATCGCCCAGAACACCCCGCAGGTGACCAGGAAGACCAGCGAGGTGGCGATGCCGACGCCGGTCAGGCCGAAGGCGGGCAGCCCCGCCCAGCCGTGGATGAAGGCCAGCGCGAGCACCAGGTTCAGCGCCACCGAACCCAGCGTGACCAGCAGCAACGCCTGCGGTCGCTGCATTCCGACGGTGTACTGGCGCAGCACCTGGAACCACAGGCAGGGCAGCAGACCGGGGGCCAGCGCGATCATCATCGGCCGGGCCAGTTCCAGCACCGCCGCGTCCTGGCCCAGCCAGGGCAGCACCCAGCCGAGCCCGATCAGCAGCGCACCGCCGAGCAGACCGGCGAGGGTCGAGATGACGAACGCGGCCCGCACCACGGCGCGCACTTCGTCGTCGGCCGAATCGCCGCGTTTGCCCGCCGCGCCGAGCGCGCCCGCGATCTGGTTACCGGTGCCGGTGATCAACCCGACGCACATGGTGCGGATCTGGTTGAACAGCACCAGCGCGAGGCCACCGGCGGCCACCTCGCGCACACCCAGGGTGCCCATCAACGCGAGGTTGGTGGTGGAGACCGCGATCTGCGCCAGCTGGGTGAGCGCGATCGGCGTGGCCAGTCTGGCCAGCGCGTTGCTGTCGGTACGGCCCCCGTTCACCCGGTCTCTCCGGGGCGGTTCGTCGTGCGGCGCGGGCTCGCGCTCACCGGACCTCCATCAATTCGTCGTGGCGCCGCAGCGGCGAGTAGCGGCGCAGCAGGGTGGTGACCTCGGCTTCGGCAGTGGGGTCGAGCAAGTCCCGCATACCCATCCACTCGTCGTCGAACACGGTGTCGAGATACTTCTCGCCCCCGTCGCACACGATGGTCACCACGGTCGAGCCTGCCGGGAATTCCGTCAGACGCGTCAAGGCATTGTGCACCGACCCGCCCGCCGAGCCGCCGATCAGCAGCCCGTGTGTCCTGGCGACGGCGCGCGCGGTGGCGAAGGCGTCGACATCGCTGACCTTCACGCCCTCGTCGAGCAGCGCGTAGTCCACGGCGGTGCCGATGGTGGCGCCGGGCGGGGTGCCGGTACCCGACTGCCAGTACGGGCCGCCCTCGCCGCCGAAGGCGATCGAACCGACCGGCTCCACGCCGATCACCCGGGCCGGTTTGCCCAGCTCACGCAGACGGGTGGCGGTGCCGAACAGCGAACCGCCGGTGCCGACCGCCGAGAGCAGGATGTCGACCCGTTCGACGTCGGCGAGCAACTCCTCGGCCACCGCGTAGTAGCCCACGGCATTGGCGTCGTTGTTGTGCTGTTCGGTGAAGTAGGCGTCGTCACGGGCGGCCGCCATCGCCTCGGCGAGGTCCTCCCGTGCCGAGGTGGCCAGCTCGTCGTCACCGTCGTCGGCGACGAACACCAGGTCGGTGCCCATGGCCCGCATCGCGAGCAGTTTGTCCTTACAGGCGTGGTTGTCGACCACGGCGGTGAACCGGTAGCCACGTTCGGCCGCGACCACCGCCAGGCCCAGTCCGGTGTTGCCGGACGTCGACTCGATGATATGCCCGCCATCGCGCAGCAAACCCCGCCGCTCCGCGTCGAGCACCATCGAGCGCGCCATCCGGATCTTGGCGGCGCCGGTCGGGTTGAACTGTTCGAGCTTGAGCAGCAGCCGGGTGCCGGTGTCGGTGACGGCGAGTTCGAACAAGGGGGTGCGGCCGATCAGGTCCGTCACGCGCGTGACGAGAGCCATGGGGGATTCCTCCATCGGATTGGTAGCTCGGGGATCAGCGGGCGGTGGCGTCCAGGCTCCAGCGCAGGCGGTCGCCGTCGGTGCGTAGGAGCACCTTGGGTGGTAGCCGGAGTTCGTGGAACGGGGACTCGTTGGAGTCCATCTGATACCCGGCGGTGTTCGGGTAGACGAGCAGATCGCCGACGCGGGCACGCCGCGGCAGCGGGATTCTCCGTCTGCTGAGCAGATCGGATTCCAGACAGGTGGCGGCGCCGACGCAGGTGGGGGTGCGGGTGCCGGGCCGCGCGGGCCACAGCACCGGGTCGGGCAGGTATTCGCTGTCGAACCACTGTTCGGACATGCTCAGGCTGGTGCCGTCGACGGTGAGGATGTCGTACGGTTCGCCCTGTGCTGTGCGAGTTTTCACGCCCTGCACCCGGAACACCGAACTTCCGGCACCGTCGAGCAGTGCCCGGCCGGGTTCCACGGCGAGCCGGATGCCGTTGCGGCGCAGCCGGGTCGAGAGTTCGTCGTGGGCGAGGATCGCGGTGAGCATGGCGGCACCGGGAGTGGGGAAGTGGTACGGGTAGTACTCACCCGGTGGACGCGAGTGGAACCAGTTGTCGCTCAGGGTGTTCCGGAATCGCGTCCAGGAGGCCGGGTCCACATAGTCGACACCGAATCCGCCGCCGATCGAGATCATCTCGGCGGAGTGCCGACACGTGCGTGCGTGCAGGCAGTGCTCGACCAGCGCCGCGGCCTGCTCGGCCCTGGCGACCGCGTCGTATCCGCCGAGATGGAAACTGAATCCCGACAACGTGATCGGCGCGTCGATACGGTCGATCGCCGTCGCCAGCTCCGCACGGTCGAGCCCGAACCGTGACGACGACCCGTCGGGAAGCACCCGCAGCAGAATCCGCGCCGCGACACCCAGCGCCCGCACCCGCTCCAACTCGTCGAGCGCGTCGATGGCGATCAAGGCCCGGTGCCGCGCGGCCAGCCACAGCAGCTCATCGGATTTCGCGGGCCCGGTGATCATCAGCTCCTCACCGCGCACCCCCTGCGCCAGCGCCGCCACCAGCTCACCGGTACTGGCCACATCGACCCCGGCCCCGGCCTCGGCGCACGCCCGCGCCACGGCCGCCGCCTTGTTCGCCTTCTTCCCGAAGTACACGAACCCGTCGACCCGGGCCGCGGCGAACGCGTCATGGAACGCGCGGACGTTCACCGCGACCCGCTCGGGAAACAGCACGTGGAACGGTCCGCCCACCGCCTCGGCGATGTCATCGAGCAGCACCGGATCGGCGAGCAGTCGCGCCTGCATCGCATCGGGCAGCGCGGGCATCGGGGGCGCGCAGTGCTGTCCGGACGTCTGTACCGATCCGCCGGAGGTCGTGTCGCTGCCGGATCGAGGCGCCGCCGTCTCGCCGTGTTCGATGGTGTCGCTGTCGACGGTGGCGCGCGGACCGGTCTCCTGCCGACCGGACGAGGACTCGTGGGCGGGGCGTGGACCGTCCGCGGCCGTCAGTCCCACAGCGGCACCTCGGTACCTCTTCCCTCCGCGATGGCGCGGGCCGCGAGCGCGTGCGCGACGGCGATATCGGTGAGTACGAGTCCACTGTTGTAGACGAAGATCTTCTCGTCCTCGCTGCGCCGGGCCGGGACCGCGCGGGTGAGCACCTGCGGCAGTTCGGCGTCGACCGCGCGCAGGGTGCCGTCCGGCCCGGCCATGTCGGTGCCGGTGAGCGCCATCTGCGCGGCACTGGTGGCGACCACCCGGTCGGCGTCGACCAGGGTCGAGGGCGCCAGGCCGTAGCCGACCAGCACCACCACCGAACCCGGTGCCAGATGGGTGGATTCGAGCGCGACCTCGGTGCCGGGCCCGGCCGTCGCCAGCACCACATCGGCGCCACCGGCCGCCGCGTACGGGTCGTCGACCACCTCGAGCAGCGCGTGCGGCACCGCCTCGGCCAGCTGCGCGTGCACCGCGGCCAGCCCCTCGGGATGGGTGCCGTACACCATCAGCTTGCGCAGCTGCGGATTCGCGGCCAGCAGATGCGGCAGCGCATTGCGGCCCTGGGTGCCGGTGCCGATGAGCAGGGCGCTCTCGGCGCCGCGCCGCACCGTCTCACGCACCAGCAGCGCCGAGACCGCGGGCGTGCGTAAGGCGCCCACCCTGGCACAGTCCATCATCGCGATCGGCGCGCCGGTGGTGTCGTCGTAGAGGGTGATGGTCGTGTAGTAGCGCTTGGTGCTGCGGTCGTGGCCCGGGTCGAACTTGTAGGAGGTCTTCATGGCCACCACCCGGCGCCTGCCGTCGCGCCCGAGCATGGCGTAGGACACCGACGAGCCGCCCGGATCGGCCACGCTCAGCTTGCGGGGATTGTCGGATTCGCCCGCCGCGAAGGCGAGATAGGCGTCCTCGACGGCCCGGACCACTTCGGCGGGCGTGATCGGCACCTCGGCCAGATCGCTACGCGAGAGCACCCGCAGGGGGACGCTCCGGTCACGGTTGTTCAACGGATCCTCGTTCATCTGTGCTGCCCCGCTCTGCTGTCCGATCCGTGCTCGCCCGGAACGGCGCGACCACGTGTTGCCCGTACCCATTCTCGGACGATTCCTGCGGACGGCGGCGGCGTTCGGGCAGCCGGATGTTGACGCGCTTGAGCCAGCGATCGGTGCCGTCGTAGCGGGCGCGGAACGGCACCCGGCCGTGCACGGCGACATCGTTGTCCACCAGCAGGATCTCGCCGGGTGCCAGGGCGGGGGCCTGGCAGACCCGGGCGAGTTCGGCGGTGAGCCGGGTATAGGCCGCCCGGTACGCCGGTCCGGCGTCGTCGAGCGGGGTGTAGGCGGGATCGTAACGCAGTGTGTCGGAACCTGTTTCATCGAGCCACAGGGTGGGCAGCGGGGCGGCGTCGGCGCCGAAACCGGTGCCGTAGGACACGTCGGGCAGGATCGGCACCGTGGGAGTGCGCAGCGCCCGCTTGTCCTCGTCGGACAACCGCACCTGACGCACCGAGGACACCGTGGTGGCGACCGAGTCGGGATTGCGCAGGCACACCAGCATCAGCAGATTCGCGCGCCGGGCGTGGAAGGCGTCCTCGGTGTGCGGGCTGAGCAGGGTGGAACTGCTCGCGCCGGACTGCTCGTCCTCGTGTCCGGCGGCGGGCACGATGTTGTTCACCAGCCGCCCGTTCTGCTGACCCTGCCAGCCGAACGGCTCACCGGCGCAGCGCGCCAGCAGCAGCATCGCGATGTCGAGTTCGAGCGAGCCGTGATGCGCCGGGTCGCCCGCCGATTCGGCGGCGTCCTGCCAATGTGGCGGTGTCGGGCCGAATTCCGCGTCGTCGACCGGCAATCCGTGGACCACGGTCGCGCCCGCCGCGGTGGCGGGCGGTCGCACGGCGATCCGCACGGATTCGGGCAGTTCGCCCGCGCGTTGTTCGATCTGCTCGAGTAGCGCGGGCAGGTGCAGTGTGGTTGTGTGTGGTGAATCACCTAAGTGGTGACGAATATCGGCGGCGAGCGCGCGGACGGCCGTGGCGGCCTCGGGCGGCAGCTCGCGATGTTCGATGTCGTGCAGGTGAATCGTCAGACGTTCGGAGAGAACGCTTTTCACCGGCCTTCCCTTCTTCGCATCGGTTGAACGCGGGTGATTGGGCAATCGATGTGCGAAGGTAGTGCTTGACATCTAATTAGGCAAGACTTACCTAATGCATGCGAAGTTAAATAGCCAAGCCATATAACACTACTTCTACCCCAGGACCTGGGAGATGTGAACCGCCGGGTTGGCGTGTCCCGCTTCGGTTCGGTTGCAGTCGAGACGAAGGTCACCGTCCGGCGATCGATTCAGGTTAGCCTCGCCTGGTTTGCGCGAAGTGAAAAGTGGTCGCGCGCAAGCAGTTCGAGGAGGCGATTCGATGAGTGTCACCCGCAGGCAACTCCTGCAGTCCGGACTGGGCGTCACCACACTGCTTCTCGTGGCCGCGTGCGGCCGCGACGACGGACCCGGCGGTCCGGCGAAACGTGGTGGCACCCTGCGGGTCGGCGCGCTGGGCAGTAGCGCCCGCGTCGAGCGCGACCCGCACGGCAACCTCAGCAACGACAGTGACTTCCTCATCGCCTCACTCGTCTACGACGCGCTGACCGTCCCCGGCGCCGACCCCACCGTCGCGCCGCGCCTGGCCACGCACTGGGAATCCGACCCGGACCACCGTCGCTGGAGCTTCACCCTCGCCGAGGGCGCGCGCTTCCACACCGGCGCCCCGGTGACCGCCGAGGACGTGGTGTGGTCGATGCGTCGGCTGCGCTCGGTCGGTGGCCCGTCGAAGATGCCGGTGGCCGACAGCGACATCACCGCCGACGGCCCGAACCGCGTCGTGTTCACGCTGCCGACGCCCAATACCCAACTGCCGCAGTTGCTTCGGCTGATGACCTTCACCGTGCCGAAGGACACCACCGACTTCACCGCCGCGGTCGGCACCGGCCCGTTCCGGCTCGAATCCTTCCAGGGCGGTACCGCGCGCCTGGTGCGCAACGACCAGTGGCACGGCACCGCGCCGCTGCTCGACGCCATCGAGGTGACCATGTTCGACGGCGTCACCGCGCTGGGCAACGCGGCACTGGGTGGCCAGATCGACCTCGCCTCCAATGTCGGCGCCATCGCCGGCCGCACCGCCGCCGGTCGCGGCGATCTGCGAGTGATCCGCCGGGCGAACGACACCATGCTCGGCGTCGCCATGCGCACCGCCGACGGCCCCTTCGCCGATGTCAGGGTGCGCACCGCGCTGCGGCTCGGCGTCGACCGGACCGCGCTGGTGAATCAGGTGCACTCGGGTTTCGGCACCGTCGCCGCCGACGTCCTCGGCACCGCCGACCCCGCCTACGACACCGCGCTGCGCCGTGACCGCGATATCGCGCGCGCGAAAACTCTCCTGCGCGAAGCGGATTTCGACACCGGTCGCGGCTATCCGCTAGTCACCAAGGCCGAGGTGCCCGGCGAAGTCGAATCGGCGAAGGTGATCGCCACCCAGCTCGCCGAGATCGGGGTGAAACTCGATGTGCAAGTGGTGGAATCGTCCGCCTTCTACGACACCACCTGGCTGAAGGCCCCGCTCTACACGGTGTCCTGGGGCACCAACGATTCGGTGCTGTTCCTGGCCGACAAACTGATGACCTCCGGCTCCAATCGCAACGAAACCGCCTTCCGGGATACCGAATTCGACACCGCGACGGCCAAGGCCCTGGCCGCCTCTGGTGCCGAGTACGAGGCGGCCGTGCGGGAGATCCAGCGTATCGAGTTCGAGCGCGGCGGATACCTGGTGTGGGGCATGGCCGACGGCGTCGACATCGCCGCCGCCGCGGTGCGTGACCTGCCCACCCTCGGCGGCTTCGCCCGCGTCCAGCTGGAACGCGCCTGGCTGGCATGAACGCCGTGCGTGCCCTCGCCCTGCCGGTGCTGCGCCGGATCGCGCTGCTGGTGACGTTGCTGGCCATCGTGTTCGTCGCGGTGGACCTGCTGCCCGGCAGCGCGGCCCGCTCGGCGCTCGGCCGGGACGCGAGCCCGGCCGAGATCGCGGCGAAGGAGCACGAACTCGGACTCGACCGGCCGCTGCCGGAGCAGTTCTGGCACTGGATCAGCGGGGTCGTCACCGGTGATTTCGGGCGGACCGCGCGCGGCACCGAGATCGGCGACCTGCTCGCCGCCGAGTTCCCGCCGACCCTGCTGCTCGGCGGTATCGCGCTGCTGCTCACGGTGGTTGTGTCGCTGGCGCTGGGCTGCTGGTGGACGCTGCGTCCGAGCTCGCTGGGCGCGCGAATCCTGCAACCCACCACCACGATCGGCGTGGCCGTGCCCGAATTCGTCTGCGGCACTCTGCTGATCCTGGTGTTCTCACTGGCCACCGGCTGGCTGCCCGCGGTGACCATCACCGGCCGCTCCGGGTTCCCCGCCGGTCCCGAGATGCTGATCCTGCCGGTGCTGGCACTGGCCATCCCGCAGATCGGCTGGAACACCCGCATCGTGCGCTCGGCCCTGCTCGATGTCGCGACCGCGCCGCACGTGGAAAGCGCTGTGCTGGAAGGTCTTCCAGCCCGCACTATCCTGTGGCGGCACCTGCTGCCGTTCGCCGCCCCCACCGTCGTGGCCGGGTACGCCACCTCCGTCGGGATGCTCTTCGGCGGTGCGCTGGTGGTGGAGACCCTGTTCAACTATCCCGGCATCGGCGCGGTGCTGGCCGGTTCCGTCGCCGATCGCGACACCACCACCGTGGCCGCGGTCGTCGCGCTGACGGCGCTGGTCATCATGGTCCTGCTGGCCGTCGCCGATCTCGTCCGGGCCCGGGCCACCGGAGGTCTGCGATGAACCACCCACCACGGATCGAACAGGCTGCGGTGGCGGGTCACGGACCGCCGCCGTCGGAGGGTGCTGAGCGGCCGGCGCGTGGTGGACGACTGTCCCGGTGGGCGGGCGGCGCGGGGATGATGCTGGTCGGAGTCGTCGTGGTGGCGGCAGCGGTGGGGCCGTGGGTGGCGCCGTACAGGGCCGAGGAGGCGGTCGGGATGCCGTTCGCCGGGCCGGGCGGGGGAGCTGTCCTCGGGACCGATCGGCTCGGACGGGATGTGCTGAGCCATCTGCTCACCGGCGGCACGCGTCTGCTCGTGCTCTCGGCCCTGATCGCGGCCCTGGTGACAGTGCTCTCGGCGGTGCTCGGCGCCGTCGCGGCGGTGCGCCCCCGGGCGGGCCGGGTGATCGAACTCGCCGGCGACCTGGTGATCCTGCTCCCCGCCGTGCTCGGCATCCTGCTCGTCCTCACCGCCTGGCCCGACGGCGGCGCCTTCGCCCTGGTCGTCGTCTCGCTGCTGTTCGGCGTCCCGTACTGCGCCCGCCTGTTCGCCGCCGCGGCCGCCACCATCGCGAAGTCCGGGTACGTCGAGGCCGCCGTCGCTGCCGGGGAATCCCTGCCCCACCTGGTCTTCCGCGAGATCCTGCCCAACCTGCGCGCGGTCTTCACCACCCAGCTCGGCCTGCGCTTCGTCGTCGCCGTCTACCTCGTCAGCACCGTCGCCTTCCTCGGCTTCCCCGCCCTCGGCGCCGACAACTGGGCGATCATGGTCCGCGACAACGCCCCTGGAATCCTCCTCAACCCGTGGTCGGTCCTCGCCCCCAGCATCGCCATCGCGATCGTCGCGGTCGGAGTCAACCTGGCAGTCACGGGCGGTTCGCCGAGTCGACCGGAGCTGGGCACGGCCTTGTCCGGCAGCGCCATCCGTACGGCGCGTGCTGAGCGGTGGTGGGATCGGGTGCTCGCGAAGTTCGGCGTGGTGGGTGGGCGTGGTGCGGTGGGTGGTGGGCCGGTGATGTCGAGCGGGCGTGGTCCGCTGCGAGGTGGACCGGGTGTAGTGGGTGGAGATGGTTCGGCGTCCAGGGACCTGGGCGTGGTGTGTGGAGGTAGTTCGGCGTCTGAGGAGCTGGGCGGGGCAAGTGGGTGCGGGCAGGTGGGGGACTCGGTGGTCGTCGAGGGGTTGACTGTCGTGTCCGAGGGGCGGGTGGTGTTGCTCGGGCCCTTGTCGTTTCGGCTGAAAGCGGGGAGTGTGACTGCGCTGACCGGGGTGTCCGGGGCCGGTAAGTCGACCGCGATGCGGGCGCTGCTGGGGCATCTGCCCGGGGGAACCCGGTGCAGTGGCACGGTTCTGGTGGACGGGCAGGACGTGTTCGGGCTAGATGACCGCACGCTGCGGGCCTTCCGGCGCGAGAAGATCGCCTACGTCGGGCAGGACCCCGGCTCCGAACTGAATCCCCGGCGGCGTGTCCGGGCCGTCCTGTCCGACGCCGCACCACACGCCACGGAGGCCGAACACCACGCCGCCCTGCACCGCGTCGGCCTCGACGCCGACTTCCTCCGCCGCCGCTGCGGCCACCTCTCCGGCGGCCAGCAACGCCGCGTCGCCCTGGCCCGCGCCGTCCTGCGCCGCCCCGGAATCCTGATCCTCGACGAACCCTTCGCCGGCCTCCACGGCGCCCTCCGCACCGACATCGCCCGCCTCGTCACCGACCTCGCCACCCACGACGCGACCACCATCCTGCTCTCCGGCCACGACACCACCACCGTCCACGCCATCGCCGACACCCTCGTGGAAGTCCGCGCCCCGAACCACGTTTCGCCTCCCGCTGCCCAATCAGGCCGACCCGCTCCCGAATCGAGCACCGCGCCGCCCGCATCCGCTGCGCGGTCAGATGAGGACGACCAGCTGCACACAGCTACAGCTGCCGCGCCTCCGCATATGCCTCCAGATGCCGGGTCGGTGGAAGGTGGGGGCGGGGTGGTGGTGCTGCGGGCCGAGGGGATCGGTCTGGTTGTCGGTGGGCGACGGATTCTGGGGCAGGTGGGGCTGCGGGTGGAGGCGGGTGGGGCGGTGGCGGTGGTGGGGGCGTCCGGGGCGGGGAAGACGACGCTCGGGCGGGTGATCGCCGGGTTGCAGGGTGGGGCGACCGGGGTGCTGGAGGTCGGCGGTGTCGAGGTTCGTGTCAGTGGGCGGCGGATCAGGGTGGGTACCAACGGAATTCACCTGGTTGCCCAGAATCCACTGGCCGCGTTGAATCCTCGCCGTACCGTGCGCCAGACGCTGGCACGTCCGCTGCGCCGAATCGCTCGGGTGCCGAGACGGGAGATCGACGCGCACGTCGACTCGCTGCTCGATGCGGTGGAACTCCCGGCCGAGCTGGCCCACCGTCGGCCCGGGGAACTCTCCGGCGGGCAACGCCAGCGAGTCGCCCTGGCCAGAGCCCTCGCCGCCCGGCCGTCGGTCCTGATCTGTGACGAGATCACCACCGCCCTGGATGCCACCACCGCCACGGCGATCATGACCCTGCTCGACCGGCTCCGCACCGAACACCACACCGCCATCGTGCTGATCAGCCACGACATGTCCCTGGTCGCCCGGCACTGCACCGAACTCGTCGTCCTCGACAACGGCCACGTCGTCGAATCCGGTGCCGCGGCAGAGGTCTTGGCGGCCCCGGCCCACCCGGCCACGGCGGCTCTACTCGGCTGAGCGCGTCGAGCGTAACGCCGGAGGGCTGCCCGTCGATGTCATCGGGTTGTCCCCCAAGCGATTTCAGGAGCCTCCTCCCGATGGCGCAGCAGCCACCGCACCCCACCGATGCCCACCGGCACCACCCGATCCCGGACCCACCACCCCCGGGCCCCCAGCCGACCACCGATCGGCAACAGCGGACACCGGAGGCCGCCTGGCAGCAGCAAGCACCCCCCGCGGTCCACCCGCACCCCATACCGCCTGCGCCGCAACCTTTCGCGGGCTCGCATCAACCACCGTCCGACACGAACTGGCACCAGCCACCCCTCGAACCCCCGCCGGCGAAACGCTCCACCGCTCGTCTCGTCTACTGGCTAGCCCCGATGGTTGCTCTCGTCGTCGCGATCGCGGCCGGGCTGACCGCCTACTTCCTGACCCGCCCCGATCCGGCGATGATGGCCGTCGGCGACTGCGTCACCACCAGCGATCAACCGGTCGAACTCGACTGCGGCGCACTGGGAGCCACCTATCGCATCGTCGCCCGCGAGACCATCCAGTGGCCGGTCGAATCGGCCTGCCTGAAGTATGCCGAGGCGACGCGCGCCGTCGCCGAGCCCAGCGCACCGGGCACGTCGGCGACCATCGCACTGTGCCTGCAGCCCACCCGCGAGAACACCGTCGATCCGGGCGGACTGCTGGCGGGGGACTGTGTGGACGTGAAGAAGGCCGGCGAGTACATCGAGCGGTTCCCGTGTGGCGACCGGCGTGCCGCCCTGGACGTGATCGCCATCGAACTGCACATCAAGATCCCGGTCACCGACAACGCCTGCAAAGCACACCCCGAGACGCGTGGCGCCTACGCGCAGACCTCGCTCGGCGGCCGCGCCCTGGTGGTGTGCACCAAGGCGAACTCCTTCGCGACCAGTGCCTTCGCCGGACAGGTCGGCGACTGCTACACCGACGAAGCACAGGCGAAAGTCCCGTGCGACAACGATTCCGCGCGCTTCCGCGTGCTCTCGGCGCGCACCCAGTACGTCGACCCCGGCCAATACGCCTGCGGCGGACTGCGCAACGCCACCTCCTCGACCGTCACCCGCACCGAACGCACCGACCTGATCGTGGTCCTGTGCTTCGGTCCCGCCGACCAGCGCAACCTCGGCTACGCCAAACCCGGTGACTGCGTGACCGGTTTCGGCGGCACCACCATGCCGGAACTGATCGCCTGCGACACGCCCGGCGCCGACGGCACCATCACCTCGGTCTACGACGAATCCGACATCCCTTGCTCGCCCGGCGAAGCCAGGATGACCCGCAAGCAATCGGTGGGCGACGGCTCCACCGTCTGCCTCGGCCCACTCTGAGAACTGGCTGTGAGAGATGCCGACGGCCCCGCGCATCTGGATGATGGGTTGAGTGAGTCAACAGAAGGTAGGCGCCCTCGCCGCTGTCGCGGTGTTCGCGCTGCTCGCGGGCTGTAGTTCGCTCGCGTCGATCCCCGGCGACATGCCGCCCGGCCCCGGCGCCGCGCTGCCGGTGATCGATGTGGACGCGCCGGGCCGTGCCGCCGACCAGTTGCGCGGCTGGGCCGACGAGCAGTCCGGCGCCGTCGGCATCGAGCCGGTGGCGCTCGAGGCCTACGGGTACGCGGCCGCGGTGCTGGCGAAGTCGCGGCCCGAATGCGGCATCGCCTGGACCACCCTCGCCGGGATCGCGAGTGTGGAGAGCGGGCACGGCACCCATCGCGGCGCGGGCGTGGGCGCCGACGGCACGGTCCGCCCGGCGATCATCGGGGTGGCCCTCGACGGCACCAAGGGCAATGCCGAGATCCGCGACACCGACGGGGGCACGCTCGACGGCGACACCACCTACGACCGCGCGGTCGGCCCGCTGCAGTTCATCCCCGAGACCTGGAAGCGCTGGGCGGTCGACGCCAACGGTGACGGCGTCCTCGATCCGCAGAACATCGACGACGCCGCCCTCACCGCCGCCCGCTACCTGTGCATTCGCGGCGGCGACCTGACCTCGGCCGACGGCTGGCAGCGCGCCCTGTTCGCCTACAACCAGTCCAACAAGTACATGCGGGTGGTGCGCGACCGGGCCGCGACGTACAGCATCGGGCGGCGCGTGTAGTTCGCCACGGCCCCGGAGTGCCGGTTACTACGCGTCACGCAGAGACGATAGGCTCGCAACCGCACGGCCCATCCCGTGAGACCTACCGTGCCTTCAGTCGTAAGGAGTCGTTTTCGTGGCCATCATCGAACAGGTCGGAGCGCGCGAGATCCTGGATTCGCGCGGTAATCCCACTGTCGAGGTCGAGATCGCCCTCGACGACGGCACCCTGACCAGGGCGGACGTTCCGTCCGGCGCGTCCACCGGCGAGCACGAGGCCGTGGAGCTGCGTGACGGTGGCGACCGCTACAACGGCAAGGGTGTCACCAAGGCCGTCGAGGGTGTCCTCGACGAGATCGCGCCCGCCATCATCGGCCTCGACGCCGTCGAGCAGCGCACCGTCGACCAGGTCCTGCTGGATCTGGACGGCACCCCCGACAAGTCCCGCCTCGGCGCGAACGCCCTGCTCGGCGTGTCGCTGGCCGTCGCGCGCGGCGCGGCCGAGTCCTCGGGTCTCGAGCTGTTCCGCTACCTGGGCGGCCCGAACGCCCACGTGCTGCCCGTGCCGATGATGAACATCCTCAACGGTGGCGCGCACGCCGACACCGGCGTCGATGTCCAGGAGTTCATGGTCGCCCCGATCGGCGCCCCCACCTTCCGCGAGGCGCTGCGCTGGGGCACCGAGGTGTACCACTCGCTCAAGGCCGTGCTCAAGGAGAAGGGCCTGTCCACCGGTCTCGGTGACGAGGGTGGCTTCGCCCCCGATGTCGCGGGCACCGTGGAGGCGCTCGACCTGATCAGCGTCGCCATCGAGCGCGCCGGCTACAAGCTCGGCACCGATGTGGCGCTCGCGCTCGACGTGGCCGCCACCGAGTTCTACACCGCCGGTGAGGGTTACAAGTTCGAGGGCAAGGTTCGCACCGCCGCCGAGATGGGCGAGTTCTACGCGGATCTGCTGACCCGCTACCCGCTGGTCTCCATCGAGGACCCGCTGTCGGAGGACGACTGGGACGGCTGGGTCGCGCTCACCGACTCCATCGGCGACAAGGTGCAGCTGGTCGGCGACGACCTGTTCGTCACCAACCCCGAGCGTCTCGAAGAGGGCATCGCCAAGGGCGCGGCCAACGCGCTGCTGGTGAAGGTCAACCAGATCGGCACCCTCACCGAGACCCTCGACGCCGTCGAGCTGGCGCACCGCAACGGCTACAAGACCATGATGTCGCACCGTTCGGGCGAGACCGAGGACACCACCATCGCCGACCTCGCGGTCGCCGTGGGCTCGGGCCAGATCAAGACCGGCGCCCCCGCACGTTCGGAGCGCGTCGCCAAGTACAACCAGCTGCTGCGTATCGAGGACGCCCTCGGTGACTCGGCCCGCTATGCCGGCGACGTGGCCTTCCCGCGTTTCACCGGCGAATTCTGATCGGATGACGGGGTAGGGAGCGAATGACCGAGCGACGTGCGCGTGGGACCAGTCCGGGTGGACGAGGCGACCGCCGCACGTCGCGCACGTCGCGCTCCCGCCCCAGTCACCTCGACGCTCCCGGCCGCCCCACCGCGGCCAAACGCACCACCCGGCGCCGCCCCGAATCCGCGGCGGGCGCCAAGCGCAAACCCAGCGGCAAGCTCGAACGCAGCGAACACACCATCCTCGGTCTCTCGACCGGCAAAGCGGTGATCCTGGCGGCCGTGCTGTGCGGACTCGCGCTGACCCTGGCCGTGCCGACGCGCACCTACTTCAGCCAGCGGGCCGAAGCGGCCGCCCTGGCCCAGCAGCGCGCCGAGCTCGACGCCGACCTCGCCGCCCTGCGCGACCGCCGGGCCCAGCAGCAGGACCCGGCCTACATCCGTTCCGAGGCCCGCGACCGGTTGCGCCTGGTGATGCCCGGCGAAACCCCCTACATCGTGCAGGTCCCCGGCATCGAAGCGCCGGCCCCGCCGCCGATGAGCACCCGAACCACGGCGCCCGACCCCTGGTACACCGACCTGTGGCGCAGCATCTCCGAACCCGTCCAGGAAGGACCACGGTGACCGCACCGAACGAGCGCGACCTCGAGATCATCGCCCAGCAGCTGGGCCGCGAGCCGCGCGGTGTCCTCGCCGTCGCCTACCGCACGCCCGACGGCCTGCCCGCCGTCGTCAAGACCGCCCCGCGTCTGCCCGACGGCACCCCGTTCCCCACGCTCTACTACCTGACCGACCCGCGCCTGACCGCCGAGGCGAGCCGTCAGGAGTCGGCCGGGGTGATGCGCGAGATGACCGAACGCCTCGCCGCCGACCCCGAGCTGGCCGCCGCCTACCGCGCCGCGCACGAGTCCTACCTGGCCGAACGCGACGAGATCGAGTCGCTGGGCACCGATTTCACCGGTGGTGGCATGCCCGACCGGGTCAAGTGCCTGCACGTGCTCATCGCACACTCGCTGGCCAAGGGGCCTGGTGTGAACCCGTTCGGTGACGAGGCCGTGGCGCTGGCGGCCGACGCCGGTCTGCGCGGCACCGCTATCCCCGCCGAGTGGCCCGCGGCGCGGGGGTCCGGCGAAGCGGATTGAGCCCCCTCCGGCGGGCGTCCGGCATTTTCGTGCACTTCTCCCTCCGCGAGGCGGAAAACTGACTGGAGCCCGGCCGATCGCACGATGACGCCAGTTCCGCCGGCCCGTCCTCGCAGCGGGCATAATCGCGGGCAGCGACCGGTGCCGGGCGCCGGAGATCTGGAGGAACTCATGGGTGAACGCATCGCCGCAGTGGACTGCGGAACCAATTCGATCCGTCTGCTGGTCGCCGAGGTCGGTGCCGACGGCAGCCTGACCGACGTACACCGGGAGATGCGCATCGTCCGCCTCGGCCAGGGCGTCGACGCCACCGGCCGCCTCGCCCCCGAAGCGATCGACCGCACCCGCGCCGCGCTGGCCGACTACGTCGACATCATGACCGCCGCCGGCGTCACCCGCGTGCGCATGGTCGCCACCTCCGCCACCCGTGACGCCGCCAATCGCGACGATTTCTTCGAGATGACCCGCGCCGAACTCGGTCAGGTCGTCCCCGGCGCGGTCGCCGAGGTGATCACCGGCGACGAGGAGGCCCGTCTCTCCTTCGCCGGCGCGGTCGGTGAACTCGCCGCCGATGCAGGGCCTTTCGTGGTCGTCGACCTCGGCGGTGGTTCCACCGAACTGGTCGTGGGCGACGAGAAGGGCGTGCGCGCGGCCTATTCCGCCGACATCGGTTGCGTCCGCGTCACCGAGCGCTGTCTCCCCGGCAACCCGCCCACGGCCGACCAGGTCACCGCCGCACGGGAATTCGCGCAGGCGAAGCTGGACGAAGCCTTCGCGAAGGTCCCCGTCGACGAGGTGCGCACCTGGGTCGGTGTCGCGGGCACCATGACCACCATCACCGCCGTCGCCCTCGACCTGCCCGAATACGATTCCGAGCGCGTGCATCTCACCCGTCTGAGCCTGCCCGAGGTCCACGCCGTCTGCGATCGTCTCATCGCCATGAACCACGACGAACGCGCCGCCCTGGGGCCCATGCATCCCGGCCGCGTCGATGTGATCGGTGGGGGCGCGGTGATCACCGAGGTTCTGGCCGACGAATTGTCGCGCCGCGCAGGGGTTTCCGAACTCGTCGTGAGCGAACACGACATCCTCGACGGCATCGCCATGTCGATCGTTCAGGACGCCTGAACGGTCTCCTCGGTTATCTCCCGGGTCGCGCGGTGCCGGATACGCGCGGCCTCGGCCCATATCTGCGCGCGCAGGCCGTCCGGTGTTCCGGTGGACGCCGCGCGTGAAAGAACCTGGGCGCGAGCCTGTCCGGCGGTGCCGACCATGCTCCGGAATCGGCGGAAGATCTGGATCTCGCCGTCGTGCCCGCGGTCCCACTCGTCGAGGTAGGTGTAGTCGGTGCCGAACGGGACCGAGTCCAGGCGGGCGGCGGACAGCGCCCAGGTGCGGCAGTCCTCGGGGGTGGCCGGGCTGAGGACGAGCAGACCACGGCGGCGGGCGATCTCACCGCGGACAGGGCGGTACCGGGCATAGCGCCGCTCGAGTGCCTCCGGCTCGGCGGCGGGGTCGAGCCCGAAGGTCTGCCAGCGGATCGTGCCGTACGAATTGCCCAGGGGCAGCTGTTTTTTCAGGCGGGCGGCGGTGCGGTCATCGAAGGGGGTGCACCAGCCGGGCACCAGGACGATCGGGTCGGCGGGGTCCGCGTCGAAGGGTGTGGTCAGCAGGAATTCCCGGCCGATCACCAGCACCGTGCCCGGTCGGGCCTGATACGACAGCCCCCACAGCAGGCGCGCCAGCAGCCGTGCGCCGTGGTCGTCGCTGAGGACGTGCCAGGTCTCGTGGAAGCGGTTGGTGCTGAAGCGTGCGTGGGTCCCCGGTCGTGGCGTGATCACCGTCCGGACACCGGGCACCGACCGCACCTCGTGCCGGTGCAGTTTCAAGCCGTTGCGCAGAGACCGGGCGTTCCCCGGGCGTTGTCTTTTCATCGCGATCCAGGAGGCCACACCGGAGCGGCGAGCGGCAACCGAATTACTGTTAGACATAGTTGCTTGTTTGTCTTACCTTGGAGTCATGAGTACAACGATGTCTCACGCGGCCGGTTTCGAACTCCGTTCCGGCGAGACCTGGCGCGACCCCTGGCCCATGTATTCCGCACTGCGTGAGCACGACCCCGTGCACCGGGTGGTGCCGGACGGGCGGGAAGACCACGACTTCTACGTGCTGTCCCGCCACGCCGACGTGTGGGCGGCGGCCCGTGACCCGGAGAACTTCTCCTCGGCGGCGGGCCTGACCGTCGACTACGTCGACCTGGCCGCCGCGGGTTTCGGTGGAGTCAAGCCGTTCGTGTTCATGGACCCGCCCGAGCACACCGATTTCCGGCGCCGCGTCGCCCCGGGATTCACTCCGCGCCAGGTGAATTCGGTCGAGACCGCGGTGCGCCGGTTCGTGGTCGAACGGATCGAGCGGCTGCGGGCCGCGGGCTCCGGTGACATCGTCGCCGAGCTGTTCAAGCCGCTGCCGACCATGGTGGTCGCGCACTATCTCGGTGTGCCGGAACACGATCACGGCAAGTTCGACGAGTGGACCGAGAATATCGTCGGCGGCGCGGTCGCGGGCGCCGGATTGGCCGCCGGTGATCAGCACGCCTTCACCGCCGTCGGCGAACTGGTGGGCTACTTCTCCGAGCTGATCGCCCGCCGCCGCGTGGAACCGGGCGACGACACCATCTCCCATCTGCTGGCTTCGGGCCTCGGCGCCGACGGTGACAACGACGGCCTGATCGCCGTGCTCGGTTTCGCCTTCACCATGATCACCGGTGGCAACGACACCACCACCGGCAACCTGGGCGGCGCCGTCCAGCTGCTCAGCGCGTCACCGGACCAGCGCGGGCTGCTCGCCGACGACCCGTCGCTCATCCCCGACGCGGTCGAGGAATTCCTCCGCATGACCTCGCCCGTGCAGGGCCTGGCCCGCACCACCACCAGCGACATCACCCTGCACGACACCACCATCCCCGCCGGGCGCCGCGTGCTGCTGCTCTACGGGTCGGCCAACCGCGACGAACGCGAATTCGGCCCCACCGCAGGCGAACTCGATGTACGGCGTAACCCCAAGCGCATCCTCACCTTCAGCCACGGCCACCACCACTGCCTCGGCGCCGCGGCCGCCCGCATGCAGGCGCGCGTCGCGCTGGAGGAACTGCTGGCCCGCTGTCCCGAGTTCACCGTCGACCTCGACGGGGTGCGGTGGTCGCACGGGAACTATGTGCGCTGGCCGATCTCGGTCCCGTTCCATGCGGGCTCGTGACGAGTGAGCGAAGTGGGTAGGCTCGGCGGGCGTCCGGACCCGGCAGGAGGAGCAGTGTGAGCGGAGACTGGCTGGCCACCGACCGGGCCGACCTGGCCGCCGAACGCATTCTCGACGCGGCCGCCGAACTCTTCGCCGAGCAGGGTGTGACCACGGTCGGCATGGCCGATATCGCCAAGGCGGCGGGTTGCTCGCGCGCCACGCTCTACCGCTACTTCGACAACCGGCAGGCGGTGCGCGTCGCCTTCGTCCACCGGGAGACCCGGCGGATCGTCGCCCGGCTCGCCGAGCAGGTCCGCGACATCGACGACCCCGCCGAGCGTGTCATCGCCGCCATGCTCGGCGCGGTCGAACAGGTCCGCGCCGACCCGCTGCTCATCGCCTGGTTCCGCGGCGACGCGGGGCCCGCGGGCAGCATCAGCCAGGAGTCCGATGTGATCGAGTCGCTGGCCGCCTCGATGTTCGCCGGAACGGACCTGAGCGACCCCGAACGCGGCCGCCTGTCACGCTGGCTGACCCGCGTCATCGTCTCGCTGCTGATCACCCCCGGCCGCGACGCCGCCGACGAACGCCTGATGCTCGAGGAATTCGTCGCCCCCGTGCTCACCCGCGCCCCGCACCCCTAGCACTCAGGCCCGCCCGGTCCGCTCACGGTGCGCACACCCCGGCCAGCAACACGGCCGCCGCATCCCTTCCTCCAGCTCCTCCTGTGTCCGCCGAATCCGCCGCTCCCGCGTGGCGGCCTGCTTGGCGTCCTCCACCCAGCAGATGAACTCGTTACGCGCCAACGGCGTGATATCCCGCCACGTCGCCAACGCCACCGCACTCCCACTCAACGCCGCCCGCAGATCAGCGGGCAGCTCGTGCACCACCCCACCCGGCACTCGTTGACTACTCATAACCCCCACGGTAATAGCCCCACGGACCTGCGAAAACCTCCCTTCGATGCGTCACCTGGGCAGCTCGCCGGCACCGCCGCGACGATCGGTCACGCTCACGGCTGGCTCTTCGATGCTCTGAGCCGACCGCAAGAGCGCTTGGATAATTAGAACGTGTTCTATATTTGAGGGAAGAGTTCCGGCGATCCTCCAGGGAGTCCAGAGATGTACCAGTGGTCCGACGAAGACCTGATGTTCCGTGAGGCCGTGCGTGGGTTCATCGCCAAGGAGATCACCCCGCATGTCGACCAGCTGGAGAGCGGGGCGCTGCCGCCGTTCGACATCATCCGCAAGATGTTCGCCACCTTCGGGATCGACGAGATGGCGCGGGACGGGCTGGAGAAGGCGCTGGCCCGGGAGGAAGCGGGCGACAGCGGGGCCGGGAAGTCGGGTGGGGGACTCAGCGGCGCGGGCAGCATGGGCGTGGTGCTCAACAGTGAGCTGGCCGGGGTGAGCCTGGGTCTGGTGGCCTCGATGGGCGTGAGCCTCGGGCTCGCCGCGGGCACCATCCGCAGCCGCGGCACCCTTGCGCAGAAGAAGCGCTGGCTGCCCGACCTGGTCACCATGGCCAAGGTCGGCGCGTGGGCCATCACCGAACCGGATTCCGGGTCCGACGCCTTCGGCGGCATGAAGTCCTATGTGCGCCGCGACGGCGAGGACTACATCCTCAACGGCCGCAAGACCTTCATCACCAACGGCCCCTACGCCGACGTCACCATCGTCTACGCCAAGCTCGACGAACAGGACGGCACCGACCGCCGCGACCGCAAGGTGCTCGCCTTCGTGCTGGACAAGGGCATGCCCGGTTTCGTGCAGAGCCCGCCGTTCAAGAAGATGGGCATGAACTCCTCGCCCACCGGCGAACTGTTCTTCGAGAACGTCCGCATCACCCCCGACCGGCTGCTCGGCGAGAGCGAGAACGCCGCCAAGGGCGACGGAAAGGACAGTGCCAAGGAATCTTTCGTCGTCGAGCGCATCGGCATCGCCTCGCTGGCACTGGGCATCATCAACGAATGTCACCGCCTGTGTGTCGATTACGCCAAGTCGCGCACGCTGTGGGGCAAGGAGATCGCGCAGTTCCAGCTCATCCAGCTCAAGCTCGCCGAGATGGAGATCGCGCGAATCAATGTGCAGAACATGGTGTTCAACGCCATCGAGCGCACCGCCGCCGGTGACAAGGTGACCCTCGCCGAAGCCTCCGCCATGAAGCTCTACTCCTCCCGCGCGGCCACCGAGGTCGCCATGGAGGCCGTGCAGCTCTTCGGCGGCAACGGCTACATGGCCGAGTACAAGGTCGAGCAGCTCGCCCGCGACGCCAAGTCGCTGATGATCTACGCGGGCTCCAACGAAATCCAGGTCACCCACATCGCCAAGGGGCTCACCGCCGGGTAGCGCTGGAAATTTCGCATCCGCGCAGGTCGAAGCGGGTGGAAAGCTCGTATACTACGAAGATGCGCGCCTCGCGGAAGGCTGTCTGCGGCGCGGTGGTAGTGGCTGCCGCGGCCGTGCTCATCGCGTCCCCGGCGTCGGCGACCCGGGCGTCGGGGGTGGCGGTCGAGCCGCTGGCGCAGGTCGACGTGAGCGCCTTCAGTCCCTTCGCCTCGCTACCGAGTGTGTTCACATTCCGGCGTATCACCCTCGCACCCGGTGGCACGCTCGGCTGGCACTACCACGACAACACCGTGCTCGCCTACGTCACCGCAGGTCAGGTGACGCGCTACGAGGCGGACTGTGTGGCGACGACCTACGCCGCCGGTCAGGGCCTGTCCGAGACCGTCGGGCCCGACCATGTGCACGTCGGCCGCAATCTCGGCACCGAGCCCGCCGTCCTGTACGTCGCCTACCTCAACCGCGCGGGTGAGCCGCTGTTCGTCGACGCCCCCGACCCGGGCTGCCCGTAGCCACCCCGGTCGGTGCGAAGAACTTCTCGACGGAACTGTTTGTGATCGGCGCGACCGGGCATACGCCTGTCACGGGGCGCGCTACCCGGCGCGTCGCGAAAGTTGTTACCGAACAGGTGAGTTCCATGATTCTTCTCGGCGCAATACTCCTCATCGCCGGAGTCGTCTTCGGCATTTCGCTGCTCAGCACCATCGGTGTGGTGCTGCTGGTGATCGGCGTCGTCCTCCTCCTCGCGGGGTCCGTCGGCCGTCCGGTCGGTGGCCGCAGGCACTACTACTGACCGCGGCCCGAGCTGACCACGTAGGAGGACATCATGCCGGTCAACACCACGCGCATCCTGTCGATCATCGTGCTGGTCTGGCTGCTCATCGGTGTCATCGCCGCAGCTCAACGCGGCTATTTCACCGACCGTGACCAGAACTGCGCGACCCTGGGCACCCTCGCGGTGACCACGATCGCAGGCCCCCTCAACTACATGGGAGTCAACCCCAAGGTCGACAACTGCGACCTCCCCGCCCCCAGCGAGTAGGACAGGAACTCCCCGCCCGCCGACGCCACGGTCCGATCCGACGACCG
>NZ_JBSGDP010000049.1:0-46334 GCF_053602435.1 Nocardia sp. NPDC004415 | reverse complement strand
CGCCGCTCCAGCGCCGCGTCCTTCTCGATGTACTTGCGGTACTCGTCGAGCGTGGTCGCGCCGACCAGCCGCAGCTCGCCCCGAGCCAGCAGCGGCTTGATCATGTTGCCCGCGTCCATCGCCGAATCGCCGGTACCGCCCGCGCCGACGATGGTGTGCAGCTCGTCGATGAAGGTGATGATCTCGCCCGCGCTGTTCTTGATGTCGTCGAGCACGGCCTTGAGCCGCTCCTCGAACTCACCCCGGTACTTCGCGCCCGCGACCATCGCGCCCAGATCCAGCGAGATCACCTTCTTGCCACGCAGCGACTCGGGCACATCGCCCTCGACGATGCGCCGCGCCAGCCCCTCGACGATGGCGGTCTTGCCGACGCCCGGCTCGCCGATGAGCACCGGATTGTTCTTGGTGCGCCTGCTCAGCACCTGCACCACGCGCCGGATCTCGGTGTCGCGCCCGATCACCGGATCGAGCTTGCCCGCGCGCGCGGCCTCGGTGAGGTCGGTGGAGTACTTCTCCAGCGCCTGGTAGCTGGACTCCGGGTCGGGATTGGTGACCCGCGCGCTGCCGCGCACCGCGGTGAACGCCTCGCGCAGCGCCTCCGGCGTCGCCCCGTGCCGCTGCAGCAGCTTGGCCACCTCGGAGTCGCCCGTGGCCAACCCGACCAGCAGATGCTCGGTGGAGACGTACTCGTCGCCGAGCTCGGTGGCCAGCCGCTGCGCCGCGGTGACCGCGGCCAGCGCCTCGCGCCCGAGCTGCGGGGTGGTGGTGGCACCGGTCGCGCTCGGCAGCTTGTCGACGATGTCACCCGCCTCGCGCTCGACCGTCGCCGGATCGACCCCGATGGCCTTGAGCAGCGGTGCCGCGATGCCGTCGGTCTGATCCAGCAACGCCACCAGCAAGTGAGCCGGACGGATCTCCGGATTGCCTGCCGCCGAGGCGGCCTGAAGAGCAGCGGTCAGCGCCGCCTGAGTCTTGGTGGTGGGATTGAACGAATCCACTGATCCTCCGTGTCGGTTGGAGCGAGTTCTGTTGTCGTTTCATCCAACGGTGTCAGAGTTGAGTCTATTCCGCTCAAGTTTGATTTTTCCAGCCGGGGCTCCCCGTGGTCTCGACGGTACGCCGCGACACCACCGAAGCCGGTCAATCACCGCATGTCGGAAGGGGTTCCGCCTAGGATTGCGGATGCCCGGCTCTCATCGATGCGAGGAGTTCGTCGACATGCGCGCGATCGTGGTTCACAAGTTCGGCGGCACCCCGGAGCTGGCGGACGTGCCGGTGCCCGAGCCCGGTCCCGGCGAGGTGCAGGTGGCCCTGGATTCCGCCGGGGTCAACCCGTTCGACCTGAAGATGGCCGACGGCCTGCTCGAGGGCAAGATGCCGACCGATTTCCCGATGATCCTCGGCGTCGACGGGGCCGGGACGGTCTCGGCGGTGGGCAGCGGGGTCACCAAGTTCGCCATCGGCGACAAGGTCGTCGGCAAGTTCCTCACCGCGCCCGCCGGACACGGCAGCTGGGCGCAGTTCTCGGTGGTCCCCGAGGACGCCACCCTCGTGCCGATCCCCGACGGCGTCACCTCGACCGCCGCGGCCGCACTGCCGATCGCCGGTGTCACCGCGCAGGATCTCGTCGACGCCGCCCACATCCAGCCCGACCAGACGGTGCTCATCGTCGGCGCGACCGGCGGGGTCGGCTCCTTCCTGGTGCAGCTGGCCAATATCGCAGGCGCCCACGTCATCGCCACGGCGCGCGGCGACGCCGCCGACCAGGTCGCCCGGCTCGGCGCCGCCGAAACCATCGACTACACCCAGCCGCGCCCCGCCGACCCGAACCTCGTCGACCCCGACCCGGCCGCCTACCGCGACTCCAGCGTCACCGACGCCGTCCACTTCACCCACCCCGACGGCATCGACGTCCTGTTCGACCTGATCAGCCCCGCCGCCGATTTCGCCCGCCACGCCACCCTCGTGCGCCGCGGCGGCCACGCCTACTCCACCACCTGGGCCGCCGACGAAGCCGCCCTGCGCGCCCGCGACATCACCGGCGGCAACTTCGAATCCAAGGGCCGCGCCCCCGAACTCACCCGCCTGCTGTCCCGCGTAGCCGCGGGCGACGTCGTCGTCCCCATCCAGACCACCGTCCCCCTCGAAGCCGCCCCCACCATCCTCGGCACAGGCAACGCCCGCGGAAAGACAGTCCTGGCCATCTGAGCGATCGTCAACCGCATAGCCACGCATAGCATCGCTGGCTACAATTGACCTATGACCAGGATGATCACCCAGGCGGAACTGCGCAACGGCAGCGCGGGCGTGATGGATGCTCTCGAGGCGGGCGACGATTTCATCATCACCCGCAACGGGCGTCCGGTCGGGGAACTACGGCCGATCCGCGCACCGCGCGAGGTGTCGACCACCGATCTCAAGGCACGGCTGGCACGCTTCGCCGGGACAACCGACGCCGCAGCGGAACGAGCGGAGATCGATGCGGCCTTCGGCGAAGACCGCATCGATGACTGAGCCGCGACACCCTGTCGGCCTCCTTGATACCTGCGTGCTCATCGATCTCGCGGAGATCGCCGACGACAAACTGCCCGTCCATCCCAGAATCAGCACGATTACGCTGGCCGAGCTCGGCATCGGCATCGCCTTGGCCCAATCGCCGCGGGTCCTGGCACTGCGCACCGAACGACTGCTCGAGGTGGAGCACGCATTCGACGCGTTGCACTTCTGTCCGTCGGCAGCACGACGGTTCACGACCATGGCAAGGCTCGTGGTTGCCGAGGGACGAAACCCGAAGCCCCGCAAGTGCGATCTCATGATCGCGGCCATCGCGTCGGTGAACGACCTACCCCTTTACACTCGCAACCCCGATGATTTCAAGGGACTCGACCCGGTACTGACGCTGATACCGGTCTGATCCCACCTCGCCCGGATCATCGGCGCGGTAGTCACGTTCCGCCTCGGTAGGCTCGTCGATATGTCCGAATTGACACTGTCGAATCTGCTGGACGATGCCGCTCTGTACTCGTTCGAGCATCAGCTGCATCTCGCGGACGTCGTCGGGGACCGGGGGTGGAGTGTCGATCTGCGCGCGGGCCGGTTCACGCTGACGGGTGATCAGCCGATCGAGTGCGAGCGCATGCACCTGCTCGGCTCGGCGGCGCCCGGGCCACAGTCGTGGCTGTGGTCGTGGGGGAATCCGGCCGGGTATCCGGAGACGGTCACCGGCCTGGCCCAGTCGGTGCGCGAGGCCGGAAACCGCTACGGCATCAGCGCGCTCGCCGATGTCGAGGTCCCGTTCGCCGCACTCCCGAACCCCACCGATCGTCCCGAGTCCGTGGTGAACGTCTTCATGGACGCCGCCAAAGCCATCTCCGGCGTCTGGACCGCCTACAGCGGCCCCGTCGGCGGCGGCACCCGCGCCGCGTTCCTCATCGAACACCCCCTGTTCCAGCTCCCCGCGCCCGAATCCCCGCGCGTCATGCGCGTTCTCCAGCAGGCGCTCACCGAATTCCCGCTCGCCGACCACCGCCGCGCCGTGCACTCCTACGCCAACCACCGCGGCCTCACCATCGCGTGGTCCCCCGACCACCGCCGCGCCACCCTCACCGGCCCCGGCTTCGAGGCGACCCTCACCTTCGACGAATGGGCCAGAACCACCGGCATCGATGCGCAGCTGGGCGCCAATTGATTTCGTAGCGAACCCTCCCGAAATGAGACATAGCACACATTAGGGATCTCCCGGCCACGCCCACACGTCCAATATCTCGACACCCTGTTGCCGAGAGTGGGATTCACGATGACCGACGATCTGCCCGAGATCACGCGTGACACCAACGCGGCCCTGCGTTCGCAGATCGATCAGATGCTCGACGCGTATCAACGGGATTCGGCCGCTCTGCTCTCGGCACAGAACCGAGCGGCCGAACCGGTGACGGTGTGGTCCGACGACAACCTGGTGCGCGTCACCGCCAACGTCGCCGGCGTCATCGAGGTGCACGTGGAGCCGGAGGCCTTCCGCCGTTCGACGCCGGAGAAACTGGGCGCGTCGATCACCGCGACCATCCAGGCCGCCGCCCAGATGACCACCAGCGCCCAGCAGGACGCACTGGCCCCACTCACCGAACTGGCCGACTCGCTGCCGGACGTGCCCGACCTGATCCCCGGCGCCCCCAGCACCAAAGACCTGATGGCGCAGTTCCGCACGCCACCGGAGGCGACACCGCCACCACCCATCGATGACGAGGACGAGTACTTCCAGAACCGGGGGTACCTGCGGTGAGTTCGATCGACGTCGACCCCGATGCCCTGCGCAACACCAAGGGATCCTACGAATCCGCCGCCACCACACTGACTTCCGCGCTCCAGGCGCTCACTGCCGCCCTGGACGCCGAAGGCGAATGCTGGGGCGCCGACGAAACCGGCACCGCCTTCGCCCAGAACTACACGCCCGGAGTCGATCAGGGCAAGAAGGCCGTCGCCAATCTCGCCACCACGATGACCCAGCTCGGCACGAACATGGTCACCCTGGCCGACAAGCTCGTCGAGCAGGACACCACGCAGGCGGCCGCACTGAAGCAGTCGACGGGAACCTAGCCCGTGGGCATCGAGATCCCCGATTCACTGCAGTGGGTCGCGAAATACATTCTGGGCGCCGGTGATTGGCCCGACGGCGACGAGACCGCCATGCGCCGCCTCGCCGACGCCTGGACCACCACCGCCAAGACCCTCGACACCGTCGACGACACCGCCGCCGCGGCCCTGACCGCCACCCTGACCGCGCTGTCGGAAGGCGAGGCCCACGACGCGATCGCCGCCTACCGCGACAAACTGCTCGCCGGCGACGACGCCGCTTTCACCGCAATCCGGAAATGGTGCGAGAAACAGGCCGAGATCCTCGAAGACGGCGCCAACGACATCGAGCACACCAAGCTCGTGATCATCGGCACGATGATCGTGGCCGCCGTCGAGATCGCCGCCGCCATCGCCACCGCGTGGACCGGCATCGGCGCCGCCGCCGGTGTAGCCGCCCGTGTGGCCGCCCAGGTCGCGGTGCGCATCGCGATGAAACAGCTGATCACCCGGATGATCGCGCGCGGCCTCGCCAAAGCCGCCGCGCGCGCGGCCCTCAAGGGCGCGGCGTTCGAGGCACTGGAAGAGGGCGGCATCGACGCCCTCGCCCGCACCATCCAGGTCGCCAAGGGCGACCGCTCGATGGACAAGTTCGGCTGGGCCGACCTCGGCCTTGCCACCTTCGGCGGCGCGGTCGGCGGTGCCGTCGGCGGCGGCCTGGGCGACAAGCTCGGCGGCGTCGGCGACAACATCTCCAACGGCCTCGGCAAAATGGCCGCCAAGTCCCTCACCGGCGCCGCCACCGAACTCGGCGCCGATCTGTCCGCCCAGGTAGCCACCGCGGGCCTCAACTCCGCCCTCACCGGCCAGGAATTCAAACTCGACATCGGCGTCGACACCTTCACCAGTGCGGGCGCGGGCGGTCTCCAGAGCGGCATCGAATCCAGCCTCCACAACGGCGGCGACACCACCGCTCCCGACGTCCCCGACCTGGGCGAGGTCCCCGGCACCACCCCCGCGGGCACCACCCCTTCCCCCAGCCAGCCCAACACCGATTCCCCCTCGACCTCCCCCGCCTCGACCCCGAATTCGCCGTCGACCCCCAACGGCGACGGCGGAACTCAGCCCGCGAGCACCAATCCGTCTACGCCCGGCGGTGATTCACCGAGTTCGCCCGGAACACCGTCCCCGAGCTCACCCGGCGACACCTCGCCATCCCCCAGCACGCCGGGCACCGACTCTCCGTCCGGGTCGCCCAGCCCGAGCTCACCCAGCGATACCTCGCCGAACCCGAGCACGCCGAGCGACAACTCACCGAGCCCGACGACGCCGAGCAACACCAACCCCAGCACCCCCGACAGCGGAACGCCGACCGACACCCCGAGCAACGGAAGCCCGCCCTCGAACGGCGCACCGACCGACTCGACCCCGTCCACACCCGGCGACACCAATCCATCCACACCCGCTACCACCCCGTCGACCCCGAGCGACACCACCACTCCCTCCCCGGCCGACACCACCCCCAATCCCTCCACACCCACCAACAGCAACCCCGCCACACCGGGCGACACCACACCCGCCCCCGGCGACACCGGTTCCCAGAACCCGTCCACCACCCCCAACAACCCGTCGTCGCCCCAGACCCCGTCCTCCCTGGACCTCCCGTCGACAGACACCCCAGCCCAGACGCAGCCGGTCACCCCGACGACCTCACAACCGTCGACCCCCACCGACACCACATCGACCAACCCCGGCACCTCCCCCACGACGGCACCCACCGCCCCCGGCACCACCACCCAGCCCACCAGCCCCGGCACCCCGTCGTCCCCATCGGTCACCCCGAACACCCAAACCGACCCGAACCGCACCCCACAGTCGGCCGACACCACCACCGCCGCCGCAACAATGGCCCCCACGGCCCCGACAACGACTCAACCCGCCGGAAACCCCACGCCCACAACCCCTTCCACCCCCAGCTCTCCCACAACATCGGCCCCGCCGATGAGCTCCATGCCGCTCGGCCCATCGACAACCAATCCCCAGCCGTCCACACCGAGCCGCCCACCGACGACTACTCCCCAGCCATCCACACCCAGTCGTCCAACCACCCCCACCACCAACGGCACAGTCCCGCCGACCACCAGCCCCCGCACCACCCGCCCGTCCGCACCGACCCGCCCACAAAACCCGTCACCCAACCCGACGACCGCCTCCACCCCGCAGACCAACTCGGCACCGACCACCGAGCCCACCCCAACCACAGATCCGCCGCCGTCCGCACCGCCGACGGAGCCGTCCCCCACCACGGACACGACTCCGCCCACCGAGTCGTCCCCCACCACGGACACGACTCCGCCCACAGACACGACTCCCACCACGGACAACGCCCCGTCCACAGACTCCACCCCCACCACCGAGTCGACCCCCACCGACACGAACCCCGCAACCACCCACCCCGCGGACCCCACCCTCACCCCCCAAGACCTGGAAAACGCCTCCCGAGCCCGCCAAGCCCGCGAATCCCTCCGCCCGGTAACCCCCGCCAACGACCAGGCCCTCCAGGTAACCCCCACCACCGGCCGCCCGTACCGCAGCGCCAGCTACCCCAGCACCTTCGGCCAACCGGTCCGCGTAATCCGCGTCACCGCAGCCGTAACCACCTCCCCCACAACACCTCCCACCACCATCGACGCGGTCACCGACCGCACCCAACTGGCCACCGACCTCGCCTTCAACCAGGGCACCCAATTCCCCCTCGGCGACTGGCTGATGGTCGACGTGGTCCCCACCACCAACCCCACCACCGCCGACCTCACCATCGACGCCGACACCAACCCTTCCCTCACCGACCTCGCCAACACCGTCCGCACCACCATCGGCCTCCCCCCGAGCACCACCCCCACCCTCACCCCCGACGACATCCGCCAACTCGGCTCCGACATCTCCCGAGCCGACCTGGCCCGAGCCACCACCCCCTCCTGGGCCAACCAACACACCACTCCCCCCGTCACCACCCCCACGCCCAACACCACCCAATCTGTCGACACCACCGTCAACACGAACCCGCCCGTCGACACCACCCCAACGGTCGACACCACCCCGACAACCGACACCCCACCCATCGACCTCGACACCATCCACAACAACCACGCCGAACAAACCCCCGCCGGCATCTCCCACCACCGCGGCGACCCCACCATGGGCGACCTCCCCCACCGAGTCCCCGCCGACCCCACCCGCTTCACCGCCGACACCCACATCACCCCCGACGGCCACGCCGTAGTAGGCGGCCAAACCCTCACCCCCGAGCAATACGGCGACCTCCTCCGCCGCTCCACCTGGGACGGCACCACCCCCATCCGCCTGATCGGCTGCGACGCCTCCTCCAACGACTTCGCCAACCGCCTAGCCCAACACCTCGGCGTAGAAGTCCTGGCCCCCACCCAAGCCGCCTGGACCGACACCAACGGAAACGTCTTCAGCGCCAGCACAATCACCAACCCCGACGGCACCCGCACCCCCCGCATTCCGCCGGATGGGCAATGGGCTACCCACCATCCAAACGGCACTGCCGCACTCCACGGCTCCAGCCCCACCCCGCCTGGAACCTCGCCGACGACAGCTATCGACACAGTCGGTGCGATCGACCGATCCCAACCGAGCAATTCCTCGACAGGAAGCCCAAGTACCCCACCCACGACCACACCACCAGGCCAGCAAATCCCGTTCGGAGACGGCCGTGACGCAGTCCGGGAAAGGATCACACCGCCTAGGCGTGTCACCGACGCACCGCCGTACGACCCGAACAACCCCGCGCACGCCAACATCCGCGGCAGCCACCTGCACCACGACCACCCACTGCCGGTTCCTGAGGGCTCCCCAACCAACCGGGTAAACGGGCGGACGGCCAACGGCGAGCCATACACCGATACCATCTACGGCGACCCGCCGAACCACACCGTCGTTCGCGACTACCCCCCGCGCGCAGTCGTGTATGACCGGAGACACGGCGCCGGCACGTTCACAGTTCTCCGCCACGAGCAGCATGTGATCTACCCACCGGACGCCAACGGTGACATCCGATCGTTCTCCCGATCGCAGGTCGGCGACAATGTGGTACGCACCGAGTCCCTCAACGGCCGCCATGTCGCGACAGAAGGCGTCATCCGCCATGACTTCTCGACTGGTGACCAAGTGGATCGCGACGGAGACAGCACCGAGAGCGGCGTTGCCACAGCAACAGGGCATGAGGGAACCAATCCGAGTGGGCAACCAACGTCGTACGATGGCGGGCATGCCTCCAGCTACCGCACTACCCTGGACCGAGGCCTCGCCAATCTCTTTGCTCAAGAGCGAAGGTTCAATCAGGTCCATTTCAGGACACTGGAGAACGCAATTGCCGGGTGGCCGGCATCACGTGCCGGCCGGGAGACACACATACGTTTCGAGACAGATCCTCCCGGTGCACGTACCCCTGACAGAGTGGAAGGCCGTGTGCGTTTCATCGATGCGAATGGAAACAGCTTCAGAAATATCAGCGTGTCCTTCGATAACCACGGTGGAAATGCATTCAACCGCAAGGCCCACGGACTCACATCTGCCGACTATAGTAGGCATTCCGACTGACAACAGCTGGAGAATGTAATGGAAGATATTGATGCCACCGAGCTAAGCATCGAGCTGGCTAAAGCTACCGGCCAAGCCGCCGCCCTGGAATACCCCGATTGGACGTACGGTGTATCGACAAGAGTAAACACAGCCCCAGGAGTGTCTACCTGGGATTGCTTCTCCTACCAGGGCGGTGAAGGGAGGATGGTTGACCTTTTCGATCACCGGGCGATAGACAAAGCCTTGACCACGACAACCCGACAGTTGCTGGAATATCAAGGCGACGAATGCATGGGCGTCAAATGTAGCGTCGCCCGATCCGGACAGTTCCGAATCGAATACTCCTTCGACTTCGATGAGGCCATCCGCTGGGCCAACCCATTCTTCAGCAAACTCACGGATGAGGAAGTCATCGAAAATGTTCGCCCGCGTGACTTCTGATCACCATGAGCGATCTCGATAACCAATCGACTGGCAAGGTGGCCCACCTCGCGAACCAGATCTGGGCGACCCTTACCAACCGAGGATTCGAGCCACCGCTCCGTCGCGGAGACTACCCGGCCAGCCGGTACGAAGCCCTTGTCGGCGAGCCGGCCCCAGCAGAAGCCGCCGTGCTGTGGTCGGTGCTCGGCGGTCGAGACGTTCTCGGCCTATGGTTCGAGAGCGCATGGTCAGCAGGCGAACTGTGTGACGCCCGTGCCACCGAGGCCGAATTCAGTGGCCCCGGGGTCCCGTACGAGGAGTTGGACGGATCGGCCGCGAACTCGGTGCGAATGGTGTGGTGGGATCGCGGATGGTGTCCAGTGATGGCCACCGCCGACATCGCCTTCGCCATTGATACGAATCCGGGTGCCACCGGCCACCGTGGGCAGATCATCTTCTGCTCCCTGCACGAGGACTGTGACAGGGAAGCAGTTTGGAATTCACTCGCTGATTTTCTCCGGGATGTATTGACTGTAGTTTCCTCCGACGGGTTGGTCATCGAAAACGGTTTCGGACACTTAGCCCACACTGACGGATACAACCGGAGTGTTCCAATTTCTATTCTAGAAGTCGGTAGAGCCCACCGAGATGGCCGCCGTATTCAACTACACGGCCTAAGCGATGCGGTCTAGGAGGACCGGTCGAGCCCGCTATCGATTGGAGTCCGAGAAGCGACGAGAACGGCACCTACCATAATGCCGATCCAGTAACCGATTACGACACCGATACCGACGGACCCTTCTCACTTCGGCGACCCCGCGAACCTCACGCATTCACGCTTGAGAGCCCGACCGAGGGACAGACAGCCCTGACACCCAGCCTCCTGCGAGAACCATCGTCGTACGCCTCGCAGGTACGCACCTGGTCGGTTCGGGAGTGCACACCTTCGACCGGGTCCAACCCTGCCACACGCCGCATCGGGCGTGGGGCTACCGGTGTTGGCCGAGGTCGCGAATCGGGGTCAGTGAGCGGGGAGCCGGGCAGGGATGGTTACGACACCGGCACCCCTGGGTGCTCCGTTCGGGGAGCTTGTCAGGATTGCGTCCCACGGTTCGCGCGAGACCACACCAAAGGAAGGAATCGCCATGAGTCAGCACGAGTTCACGCTGGTTTTGGACCGCACGCCGAACGAAGACGAGCTGGATACGTTGTTCGAGGCGGGTCTGGATGACTCGACGCCGGAGTTCGGGCCGCGCGCTGTGCCGGTGCTGCATGTACACCGGGATGCCGACTCGCTGGCTACGGCCGTTGTCAGCGCGGTCGCGCAGGCAGAAGCCGCAGGGCTCGAGGTGGTGGGGGTGCGTACCGAAGACCTCGTCACGTTGAAGACGATCGCGGCCAGGACCAGCCGGACCTACGAGGCGGTCCGCCGGCTGGCGAATGGCGAGCGTGGGCCCGGCGGTTTCCCCGCATCGATGAGTGGTGACGGCTACGCCCTCTACTCGTGGACCGAGGTCGCACGATGGTTCGCCGAGCACTACGGGATTCCGGACACCACGACGTACTACGACCGAATCATCGCCGCCGCCGACCATCTGGTGCGGGCCCGGCGGCTATTGGGCGGCGATATCGGGCAGCTCGCGGCGTTGGCCGGCTGATCAGAGGGCGCCGTAGGTGGCGGTGCGGGCCTTGGCGGCGGTGGTGGAGAGGATGGTGGTGAGGGTTTGGTGGATGCGGGTCGTGGTGGTGGGTTTGGCGATGAAGGTGGTGTCGCCGTAGAAGACGTAGCGGCCGTCGCCGGTGAGGTCGTGGAGCTGGAAGTCGTCGCGGGCGTCGGTGTGGCGGTTGTCGGCGCTGGCGTGGGCGTAGACGCCGATGTGGGTGAGGGTGTCGGTGGGTTTGGTGAGGAAGGTTTCGAGTTGTTCGCGGGGAGAAGGGTCCCAGGGGTCGCGGGTGTCGGGGCGGGGGGCGGCGAGTTCGGCTGCGGTGACGCGGATTTCGCGGCCCGAGCCGGCGCGGACGCGCGGGAGGGTGGATAACACCGCGGCGGCCAGGGATTTCGGGGGGAACAGGTGCAGGGTGATGTCGCCGGGGTTGGTTTCGGGGCCGGGGGCCTGAATCGCCAAGGCGGCGTAGGTGTCCCGGGTGCCGCCGTGGGCGCGGATGGTGCGGACGCCGCGGGTGGCGCCCGCGACCTCCACGCGGGCGTGCGGAACGAGCAGGGCGGCCATGGCGCGGTCGAGGTCGCTGTCGAACTCGGCCATCAGGTTCTCGGCGGCCTTGCTGCGCAGACGCAGGATCTCGGCCTGGGATTCGACGTCGGTGTGCCGGTGGTGCAGCGGATACGGAAGGACGTCGCGGCCTGCCGCTTCCCAGAGGGTGCGGAAGTCGAGAGCGGTGAGATGCCAGGTGCGCACGGGAGATCTACTCTGTTCCATCAGGATTCGCGACTAGTCCCCACCGATGACCGGCGGGACCATCTTGGGCAGGTTGTCCAGACCGGTGAGCTCGTCACCGTGTTCCTGAGTGATGAGGTAGTCGGGGATCGCCTTGCTCGACTCGTCGTCCTGGCCGCCGCCGCGCGCGCCGGGGCTCATCCCGCCGGGCATGCCGGAACGGCCGGCGGCGCCGGAGCCACCCGCCCTGACGGCCGCGCCCGTGCTGCCCGCATTCGGTGAACCGGGGACCGCGCCGCCGGGCGTCCCCGCGCCCGGGGTGCCGCCGCCGGGCGACCCGCCACCGGGAGTGCCTGCGCCGCCGGGACTTCCGGAGGGCAGGCCGCTGCCGGGAGTGGCCGGGGTGGAGGCGGGAGTGGTGCCCGCGGGCACGGTGGACTGCGGGGTGGTGGAATCGGGGGTGGTCGAATCCTGGGTGGTGGGATCGTCGGTCGACGGGTCGTCGGTGGACGGATCGTCGGTGGTGTCGCCGGGGTCCGTGGACGGAGTGGTGGCCGCGGGGGTGGTCGGCGTCGACGGCTGGCCGGAATTCGGATTCGACGAATTCGGGTTGCCGGTACCGGGATTCGGGGAACCGCCCGGGATCTCGGGAGTGCCGCCGGGGTCGACGGTCTTCGGGATCGGGATGACCGGGACCTTCTCGTCGGACTCATGGATGACCGGGGCATAGACGGTCTGCAACACACGCACGGCTTCCACCCGTGCATTCTCCTGTGCCACATCGTCATTGCGCCACGCGCGTCCCTGGAACAGGCCCAGCGCGTTGTCCACGCCGCTGCGATGCTCGGGGGCGAACGGCACCAGCCGCTTGGTCGGCTCGAGACCGGTGCGCAGTTCGTCGAGCTTGTTGCTGGTGAGCGCGGCCGCGGTGGTGACCTTCTTGCCGGTGATGTCGTAGGCGGCCACGGTCTGCGCCGCCGCCGTCGCCGCGGCACCCGACCAGACATCGGGCGACATGCCACGCGCGATCTGCTTGCGGAACTCGTCGAGGGAGGTGCTGTTGCGGGTGGAGATCTCGTTCCACGCGCTGATCAGATCGCTGACGGCGGTGATATCGATCTTGTCGACCTTGGCGCGCAGCTCGGCGACGGTGCCCTCGAACGGGTCGGTCTTGGTGACCACGGCCGGGCGGTAGTCGCCGTCGAAACCGAGGTCGCCCGCGCGCTGGCGAGTGCGGTCGCGCTGGTCGTTGTACTGGTCCTGGATGTCGGCGATATCGGAGGAGCCGAGTTCGCTGTCGTCGCCGCTGAACGGGGACATGACGAAATTGCGCAGGCCACCGAAGAGGTCGAGGCCGCTCATGTTCGGGTAGGACATTCAGTTCACCTGCTCGGTGACGTAGTCGAGGGCGTTGGCGTTTTCGATGTCTTTGCCGGCTACGCGTTTGAAGGAGATGGAGAAGACCTCGCGAAGCTGCTGCACGGCTTCGATGTCCTTCAGCACGACGGCGTCGATCGAGTTGTCCTCGCCCGTCGCCTGTGCGAGGAACTTCGATTCGAGTTGCTTGCCCATCTGGAAATCGCCGAAGCCGCTGACGTTCTGCACTCGCCGCGTGATGCCGAGAATCTCGCGGAGGTCCGAAAGGCGTTCGTCGCAGGCCTTGAACATGTGGTAGGCCGCAGCTTCGTCGTTCAGGTAGATCTCCCCAGCCTTGGCCTGGTCGAGCAACGAGCTGTAGACGGTGCGATCACTCATGAACCCTCCCCTGGTCAGTTCGGAAGTATCGGAACGAGAACTTCGCCGACGCGCTCCAGGTACACGCACGGATCGTCCAGGCCGGACTCGAGCGGCGAGTTCAGGATCTCCAACTGGACGATGCCCTGCTCGGCGGGGAAGACGACATCGCAGCCGAGGTCCTTCGACGCTCCCTGCACCTTGAACTGGCGACCCGCGCGGCCCGCGATGGTCACATCCTGAAAATCGACGTTGCCCGGCTTCTGCTCGAATTCCGCGACGGACTTGTTCGTCGTGTACACCGTGAGCGAGTACTCGGGTGCGTCCCACGCGCAGATCTCCCACCCCGACTGCGCATGCCCACCGACCCCGGATTCCTCGGTCGACGGATCAACCCCCGCCTCCGTCAACACCGCATCCGAGATCTCCGTACACGGATCCCACAGCACCGGTTTCGCCGTCGTCGTAGCCCCCTGCGACGACGGCTCCCCAGAGTCACATCCCGTGACTCCGAGGACAACCACACCGGCCGTCACCAACGCCATACCTGCGCGTTTCATCCCCGCCCCTTCTCGCCGGTTACTGCTCTGACCAGGCACATTAGCACGAAGACCCGGCGCGCACGGTGGCCGCGTAAGTTGATCGACTATGAGCGATCTCCGACTTTCGGCGCCCTTCGACGGGCGTGATTCCGAAGGCAAACCGGTGGTGAACCGGCCGCCCGTCGACCCCCAGATCCGTGATCGAGTACTGGCCTATCTCGAGCACGCGCCGGTGGTCTTGAGCGCGCGCAGCTACAGCGCCGACGATTTCGCCCCCGCCGAGCGGGATGTGCCGATGAATTTCCAGACCGACGGGGTGTTCGTCTGGCCCGGCGCGGTCCCGCACTACCTGCGAAAGTACGGCCTGCCGCCGGAGCCGGCGCTCGTCCAGCACATCGTCGCGCGCGGGTTCACCCTCGACGAGGTAACCGAGGCCGACCGGCAGCGCGCCGTCACCACCGTCACCGGCTGACCAGCTCCGGCGGCAACGGGAAGCCTCGCAGGATCGCCACACCTGCGAGGCGGACCCTACCGGGTGAGTCCACCTCGCGTGCGGACGCAACCTGCGGATCACTCCGGGAGATCACCGACCCGAACAGGTGAACCGGGATCGCGCCCTGCGACGACGATGGCCGCGTCGAGTAGACGAGTACGCTCCGGCTCCGTATCCAGCATCATCATCGGCACATCACCACCCACGCCACGGTTGGCCGTGGACCACCATCGAGCCGCGTCCCACGGATGCTGACTGACCGCCAACGCTCGGTTGATACGTTGCGCGACGGGATGTATGCGCCGCTGAACCGCATCCAGCTGAAAGCACGGATACCGATACGACCGACCGACGAGCAGACCGAGCAGTTGATCCCGCGAACGTAGGTAGCGAACCGCGCTCGCCCGGCGCTCCGCAACAGTCCGGAGGTCGATCAGATGCCCGACTTCTGATGTGCTCGAACACTCGAATTTCCGCAGGATGTCGCGGTGTTCCTCGGGAACGGGGTCTGCGCGCGGGACATACCCCGGGGACCAGATGAGCTCGTTCGCCCAGCCTGCCGGACACCCCATGGATGTATCCGGTAGCCCCAGCTTTCCGAAGGCATCGGTGAGCAGATCGACGGCTCGATGTCGCCAAGTAGTCGCAGCATCGAGCTGGGTGGTGAGAAAGGCGAGCACAGCCAACGAAGAGTAGACGCGCGACTTGGGATGTTGGCCGGACGCGTGCGCGAGCTCGGGGACACCTTCCAACCGACCGAACTGTTCGACGATGTTCCTGTTCCACAGCCGACCATGATGAGCACACACGTTTCGGACGTACTTCAAGCCGGCGATCCAGCTGCCGAGCGCGGCACCGTCACCATCACACTCGGCATCGAACACTCCGAACATCTCGGCGATCGCGTTCTTCTGCCGTGGCTTCAACCCGTTCATCAGCACCACCAGGTTGCCGAATGTCATCAACTCGGTGATGACCCAAATAGGCAGCGGCATACCATATTTGGCCTTGAAGTGGACGACGAAATCTTCTTTCGACCGGTCCTCCTCATACCTGACGTTCTGGAGCCACTTCGCATGCTCGCTGGCCAGCCAATGCGCCCTGCTCGCAACCGGCTGCCGTTCATCGAGATGCGTGAACGATGGCTCGAGAGCTGCCGGGTCCAGGTGAGCGAATGCCCCCACCGCGCCGAGTGAGTATCCCAACCGCATTCGGAGCGCGACTTCGACCCGCTCGATGCCGTCCAGGACGAGAAGCCGTAGCTTTCGATCGAATTCGTAGAGTGCGACGACCTGATCGAGTGTGGTCCCTGGAACGAACTGTTCGCTGCGCCTGGAACTGCAGCCGCAGGACGCCTCGCACTCCGCAGCGTGCTCACGGAAGATGTACCAGTATCCACTCAGGCGGTAGTAGCCGATCGCGAGCAATTGCGCCGAGGCAGCAGATTCGTCACCCGTGTCCATGCCGCGGTCTCGTAAGAGCTGGACCTGCTCACGCAGCGTCTTGTACGGCTTGTCGTAGCTGGTGACGCGAGGTTGCGCGTTGATGACTCACCCCCTGCTAATATGGACTCACATGGCCGGTCGTCTACTCCCGCACCAGGGAGGGGCGGCCGGTTCTCTCGTTTCGATGCGGTTCGACTACGTCACAGCTCCCCGCGCAGTTCGCGCAGACTCTTACCAGAGGGAACATGCGTCCAGTAATGCCAACCGTCGATCTCGGTGCCGACCAGGTCCTTGAGAGCCCGGGACGGCGCCGCGTAAACCCCGCGTTCGGTGCTGATCCCGCCGGCTTCGGTGACCACACCGATGAACACCTGCCCCTTCCTGACCCGTTCGTGGCGGAGACGATCACCGACTTCGATCAGGCCCGCCGCGATCAGCGGCGACAACCGACCGGCCCCCAATGCATAGGACTTCATCGCCCCGGGACGGGGCGTTCGATCCAAGAGCAAGCGGCGCAGAACATCGTTGGGTTGCTCGAACCCCTCACGAAGGTCCACAAGAACGCTGTACACCTCGTCGTCGATGTGGATCTCATGCATCTTCATCACTGACCTCCAGCGACGAGAATATCACTTCTACTTCAAGTCTTCCAGATTATTGAAGTGAAAGTGATTCTCGAGTTGGCGCACGAGGATCAAGGGGTACCCGATTTCGGCGCGTGACAAGCGGGGACTTTTCGGGACTCGCGAGCGCGGCTGCTGGGGATCCGCGACCCGGATCGATAAGATCCGTCCGGCTCGTGGGGCGGCGTGATGAGCATCCCTGCACCCAACCAGCGGTTTCGGGGGATACTGGAACCGGTGTCCGCCGTCGGGCGGGGCCACATCGCAGCAATTCCAGGGAAAGGGAGCTTGACGACGTGGATGCGCGTTCGCTTGCGCTGGTCCGCGCCGATTTCCGCGGGGTGTCGGAGGCACCGGGCGGTCCCGAGCGGCTGATCAGCGCGTTCTACGGTCACCTGTTCGCACAGGACCCGAGGTTGCGGGAGTTGTTCCCGCCCGCGATGGACATGCAACCCAAGCGGCTCGTGACGGCGCTGCAGTTCGTCCTCGACAATCTTGAGGACTTCGATCGCGCGCAGAAATTCCTCGAGCAACTGGCTCGCGACCACCGCAAATACGGGGTCGAGGCCGACCACTACGACATGGCGGGTCGCGCGCTGCTCGGCGCGTTGCGCACCTACCACGGCAATCGCTGGACCCGCGAGCTGCACGAGGGCTGGAGCGACATCACCATCCTCGTCTCGGCCTCGATGGCGATCGGCGCGAACGAGGACAAGTCGCAGCCGTACTGGGACGCGACGGTCGTGGGGCATCGCCGGGTCCTCGACGACCTCGCGATCGTGCGACTCCAGGCCGACGGACCGATCCCGTTCAAGGCGGGCCAGTACGTGCCGGTCGCCATTCCGCAACGGCCGAACATGTGGCGCTACTACTCCCCCGCCATCCCGGCCAACCCGTATGGCGAGGTCGAGTTCCATGTGCGGCGGATCAGCGGCGGCTGGGTGAGCCCGGCGATCGTCAACGACACCAAGGTCGGGGACCGGTGGAAGATCGCCGGACCGCTCGGTGGCCTGCACGTGGACCGGGAATCCGGTCGCGACGTGCTGCTCATCGGCTCGGGCACCGGCATCGCGCCGCTGCGCGCGCAGCTGATCGAGATGAGTCAGCGCGGGATCAATCCGCGGGTGCACTTCTTCGTCGGCGGGCGGTACCCGGGCGACCTGTACGACGTGAACAACATGTGGCAGCTCTCCCAGTCGAACCCGTGGCTGACGGTGGTGCCGGTGTGCGAGGAGAACACCAATCCCTGGTGGTATCCGCAGGATTCGGCCGAACCGCCGGTCGGCATGCATCGGCGGCTGATCGGTAATCTGGGTGCGGTGGTGACCAGCTTCGGCAACTGGGCCGACCGGCAGATCCAGATCGCCGGGTCGCCGCAGATGATCGCCGACACCCGCCGGGCGCTCATCCGGGCGGGCACGCCCAGCCAGATCATCGCCGCCGATCCCGTCGGCTGAGTCAAGGAGCGCCCGTGAGCGAGTTTCCCGATCCCGCGTGGACGGCGACCGTCGTCGGCCATCACCGCCTGCGCAACGACCTGGCCGTCATCCGGCTGATCGGTGATTTCGTGCCGTTCGCGGCGGGTGGGTCGGTCGAGGTGGAGGTGCCGCAGCATCCCGGGGTACGGCGGCGCTACTCCCCCGCGCTGCCGCCCTCGCTGGACGGAAAACTGGAATTCCATGTGCGCACGGTGCCCGGCGGGTGGTGCTCGGATTCGATCGTGAGCGACACCAAACCCGGTGATCAGTGGCGAATCCACGCGCCGTACGGGGTTTTCCGGATCGATCCCGAAGCGGCCGAGGTCGTCATGATCGCCGGTGGCACGGGATTGGCGCCGATGCGGGCACAGATTCTCGATCTTGCCCGCCGCGAAACCCCGCCCCGGACTTATCTCTTCTACGGCGGCCGCTCGCCCCGCGACCTCTACGCCTCGGACATGCTGTTCCTGCTGGCCGGGGAATTACCTTGGCTGACAGTCATTCCCGTGGTGGAAAGTGCCGACGATCCCGCCATTCGCGACGAATGGCACGAGCAGACGCGCTCCGATATCGGCTTCGCGCCCGAAGAAATGCTCTACGGCACGCTCGCCGAGGTCGCCGCCACGCACGGGCCCTTCGCCCAGCAGCAGGTGCTGGTGTGCGGGTCACCCGCGATGGTGCGTACCACGGTCGACCGGTTGCTCGAATCGGGGACACCACCGGAGAACATCCTCTCGGAAGGCGCCTGATCCCGCGATCTAGCGCGAGCCGTCCGTCAATAGTATAACTATTGCGTTATACTATTGCCATGAGCCCCAGGGAGCTGGCGCGCGACCAGCTGTGGGAAGTTGCCACTACACAGCACGGATTCGTCACAGCACGGCAGGCCACAGATCTGGAGATCGACAAGTACGCACTGCAGATGCTTGTTCACCGCGGCACTCTGATGCGTGTCGCACACGGCGTCTACCGCTTCCCCCGATACCCGGTAGGTGAGTACGACCAGCTCATGCTCGCCGTACTCTGGACGCGCGCGCCCGAGGCGTGCCTGAGTCACGAAACCGCGTTGGACCTGTACGGCATCAGCGATGTCAACCCTCACCAGATCCACGTCACCATCGGCAAACACCGTCGACTACGCCGAGCCGACGGTGATGACTACATGATCCACACCGAGGACCTCGACCCGTCCCAGATCGGATGGGCGCACGAAATCCCGACGGTCACACCGAGAACCGCGATCCAGCAGTGCATCGTCGGGGGCACGCAAACCTATCTACTGCGGCAGGCGATCGAGCGTGGACACGCGCAGGGCCGCGTAACGACCGACGAACGCGAAGACTTGACCAATGCATTGGAGGGACGCAATGCCCGATGAGCCCGTCGGCTCACGTCTGACGGCGATGCTGAGCACGTTGCCGCCGAAAACCAAAGCACCGATGACGACCACGGTGCTCAACAATTGGATCACCCAAGCCGAAGGGAAACTCGGGACCGAAGCCAAAGCTGGGCGGCTCGGCTGGCTCGTCGCGTCATCTGTGGCGATCGCCGCGGTCCAGCGCGCACTCGATATCGACGGACGGAAGTTGTTCCTGCTCAAGGGTGGAACGCTGCTTCAGCATCGACTCGATGCGACGGCACGCGCTACCAAAGATGTCGATGGAATTGTCCGTGGTGATCTCGACGAGTTCTTCCTCGCGCTGGAATCAGCGCTCACCGAGCCATGGGGACCGCTCACGCTACGGCGGGGCGAAATCGAAGTCGTCGGAGTCCCCACCAAGCTGACCAAGCCGCGTCGGTTCGACATCATCCTGGAAATTCGTGGTGCGACCTGGCGCCGTATCCAGTTCGAAGTCTCGCCGGACGAAGCAGGCATCGGAGACGAGTTCGAAGCGATCGAAGCACTTCCATTGAGCGGTTTCGGCCTACCAGATCCAGACAGCCTGGTCGGCATCGCCATGCGGTTCCAGATCGCACAGAAGCTCCACGCAGTCTCCGACTTGCACGAACCACCGAACGTAGTCAACGACCGCCCGCGCGACGTCGTCGACCTGCTCCTCATCCGAGACCTCGTAGCCGCTACGGGCAGTCCCACCCTCCCGGAAATCCGAGCAGCCGCGATTGCAGTCTTCGGCGCCCGTGCTCGGGAGGCGCGCAATCTCGGACTTCGGCCGCATTCTTGGCCGCCGACAGTGGCAAGCTATCCGCACTGGCCCAACGACTACGCCAAAGCCGCAGCCTCCGGAGCTCTGGCGCTTTCCCTCGACGACGCTGTTGCTGAGGTGAATACATGGATCACCGCGATCGACCTGAGCCGGTCATCCGCGACCGACGAGTCCTTTCGTCTGACGGGCTCGCCGGATCCCGGCAATCCGCCCACCGCTCATGGCGCCTAGCGCGGGCTGAAGAGGTCGACCTCGTTCATGAGTTCGGTGAGGAAGAAGCCGGACGGCATGGTTCGGGCCCTGGCGGTTTCGGTGTCGGTGAGGGGGACGATGTTCAGGATTCTGACTGTGGTGCCGTCGGCCTCGAAGATGTCTTGGGCGTCGGGGAACAGGGGGCCCGCGAACATCACCGTGCGGCAATCGGGGAAGCCGGGGAAGTCGTCCTCCAGGGTCATCATGTGACCCCAGCCGAGCTGTTGGTCGGTGATCCAGGGGTAGGCGGCGAGATTCGCCAGCAGTTGGGCGACGGCTGATTCCCATTCCGGTGTCGGGTGTCCCCGCCAGGAGAATCGCAGTTCGGCGCGGCCACCGGCACCCGGGCCCGGGGTCGCGGGCATCTCACCGGCGGCCATGCCGACCGTGGCGAAGGTGGTCACGGGGATGCGCGGGGTCGGGCGGTACACGAGCACATCGATGTGGCCGATCGGGCCTGGCCCGTCCTCGAAGACGAACCCCTCGTCCTCGGGTCCGTACAGGTGCTGCACATCGCGAAAGACCGCCCGCAACAACGGAGAAGCACCCACCATGAACCCTTCCGACTCCCACCCGGCGTAGCCAGCGCTAGGGGAAGGAACTATATGCCACCCCGGTGGGCTCAGAACAACGGGTCGTGGCGGATCGAGTCGGCTTGGGTGCCTGCGGCCATGAGGCGGAACTTGGTGGTCTGGACCATGGAGGGGGAGCCGACTATCTGGACGTCGCGGTCGGACCAGGGGCCGTAGGAGGCGACGACCTTGCCGATCTGGCCGGTCATGCGGGGTTCGAGGCCGGGGAGGTCGGTGGTGGGCTCACCGGAATCGAAGTACCACCAGGGGTTTTCGTCGCTTTCGGTGACGGGGGTGACCGAGAGCCATTTGTTGGCGACGGCGAGCTGGCTCAGGACCTGTAGGTCGTAGAGGTCGCAGGGGTGGTGGCCGCCGACGAAGAGGTGGACCTTCGGGTTGACCCGGCGCTGGGCCATCGACATGATCTGCGCGCGCAGGGGGGCGATGCCGGTGCCGCAGCCGACCATGAGCATCTTGCGTTTGGTGTTGCGGGGGACGCCGAGGCCGCCGAGTGGGGAGCCGAGCTGCCACTGGTCACCGACGCTGGTGTGCGCGACCATCGCGGGACTCACCCAGCCACCGAGCACGCTGCGCACGTGGAATTCGATCTCGCCGTTGGCATTGGCGGGGTTGGCCGGGGACAGGTAGCGCCACATCCGGGGGCGCGCCGGGATCTGGACGCTGAGGTACTGGCCCGCCGCGTATTCCATCGGCTGGTCGAGCTGCACCCGGATGATCGACAGATTGCGCAGCACCTCGCGGCATTCGACCACCGAGGCGGTCCACACCGCGGGGGTGGCCTCCTTCTCGGCGGCGCTGATCATGGCGCCGCTGATCATGGCCAGGCCCTCGTCCCAGGCGGTGGCGACCTCGTCGGTCCACATCTCGGTTCCGGCGAACTGGCGCATGGCCGACTTCAGCGAATTGGCCACCGCGACATAGTGCGCGGGTTGCACACCGTATTTGCGATGGTCGCGGCCGAGCTGGGCCAGGAACGGCAGCAGCTTGTCCGGCTCTTCCAGCCGGTCGAGCGCGTAGCCGATCGCGGTGACCAGACGGTCGCGCTGGGCGTCCATGGCAGCCGGGAAGTAGTCACGGATCGGGGGGTAGTCCGTGAACAGGATCGAGTAGAACGACCTCGACAGCCGTTCGGACCCACCGTCTTCCGCAGCAACCGCCTTGAACGTGGTACGGATCAAAGCGACAGTCCGCGAATCCATATGTGTCACAACCTCGTTTCGCCATCGAACGCAGTCCGCGCCGGCGAGTGACGGGCTGGGAGGACACTCGTCAGCAGCCGATGCGAGAAGTCTAGGCGAGGTTTGCCAGCTTCGGAATCGTACTCTTAAACATCACGCGTGTAATTCTAAAAATACCAGGCAGGATGCGGCAGTATCCCTCAAAAACAGACCCAATGACGGTAAAACGGCCATCAACATGACCTCACGCTTCCGCGATCTTCCTGGCATTTCCGGCATACGCGACCCAATGTGCCTGGTAGAGCGACCTTTCCGCTACAACCACCGAGCCGACGAGCGCGACGCGCCGTGCCATGACACGCGGGCGATGCACACTGGAGCGTCGTGTCTGCACTGTCGAAATACCCTTCCGTCAGCCCGAATTCAGCGTCCCGACAGCAAACATTTACCGCCGCCCGGCGATAAACCCGCACCTCACGGGGCTGGACCGGACCTATCGGACAACAAGATCAGGAATAAAGAGGTTGCTGAATAATCACCAGCCGATCGCCGATGATTGACCGGCGACGAACGAACCCCCGGTCCGCATCCACCGCAATGGATATCGAACCGGGGGTTCGTCGTATCGAGCGACCTCAGCGCCGGTGGCGCGGCTGCCACACCACCAGCGCGGTACTGCGCTGGGGTGGGGTCAGGTCGGGCCGGTATCCGCCCCGCAACCGCTCCAGCTCCGCATTCATCTCCTCGACGCGCTGCTGCAGCGCCTCGACCTGGTTGGTGAGCTCGATGATGCGTTTGATGCCCGCGAGGTTGACGCCCTCGTCCTGCGACAACCGCTGCACTTCGCGCAGCAGTTCCACGTCGCGAGCCGAGTACCGGCGTCCGCCACCCGAAGTGCGTTGGGGCGTGACCAGACCCAGCCGGTCGTAGGTGCGCAACGTCTGCGCGTGCATACCCGCCAGCTGGGCCGCCACCGAGATCATGAAGAACTCGGCACGCGAGCCACCACCCGACGCGGACTTCGGACTATCGGACATCAAGCACCCGCCCATCCTGCACGCGGATCGAAGCCACTGGCCTTCTCGGCCTCCTGATAGCGCTTGAGCGCATCGGTGGCGTCGGAGTCCAGCGCCTGCGGAACCGCGACCTTCACCGTGACCAGCAGGTCACCGGCGCCGCCCGCCGCGCCGCGCTTGGGCACACCGCGACCGCGTACCCGCAGGATACGCCCGTCGGCGGTGCCCGGCGGCACCTTCACGCCGACCCGGCCGTCCAGCGTGGGCACGGAAACAGTTGTCCCCAGCACCAATTCGCTGTAGCTCACCGGGAGCACCAGGGTGAGGTCGTCGCCCTGGCGGCCGAAGACCTTGTCCTGGCTGACGTGCACCGTCACGTACAGGTCGCCCGAGGGCGCCCCACGCAGACCCGCCTCACCCTGACCGGCGAGCCGGATCTTCTGCCCATCGCTGACGCCCGGCGGAATCCGGACGGTGATGGTGCGGGTGCGGTTCTGGATGCCGGTGCCCGAGCAGTCGGTGCACGGGTCGTCGATGATCGACCCGGTGCCGCGGCAGTCGTCACAGGGCTCGCTGAAACCGAACGCGCCCTGATTACGGCTGACGACACCGGCCCCGTTGCAGTTCGGGCACACCCGCGGGCTGGTGCCCGGCTTGGCGCCGGACCCGTGGCAGGTGGTGCACGGCGACGGACTGGTCATCCGCAGCGGCACGGTGACACCCTGGGCCGCCTCGCGGAAGCCCAGCGTGGTCTCGGTCTCCACATCGGCACCGCGACGCGGGCGGCTCGCACCGCGCGCGCCGCCACCCCGGTTGAACAGCCCGCCCAGCAGATCGCCGAGCCCGCCGTCACCGGCAGCGCCCGCGCCGCCGGCCTGACCGAAGATGTCACCGATGTTGAAGTCCTGCGAGAAGCCGCCGCCCGCGCCGGGATTGAACCCGCCGTAGGCGCGGCCGCCGCCCCCGCCGCCCGCGAACAGGCGGCGGGTCTCGTCGTACTCCTTGCGCTTGGCCGGATCCGAGAGCACCGCGTTGGCTTCGCTGACGGCCTTGAACTTCTCCTCGGCCTTGGTGTCACCCGGATTGGAATCCGGATGCAGGTCGCGGGCCAGCTTGCGGTACGCCTTCTTGATCTCGTCCTGCGAGGCGCCGGCGGAGACACCCAGCTCCTTGTAGAAGTCCTTCTCGATCCACTCCCGTTGGCTCACCGGGCATCTCCTCCTCTCGCCTTATTCGTTGTCGGCGCCGGCATCCGGATCCGATGCCTCGGCGACCTCGGCATCGGTTACCCCGACCAGCGCGTGCCGAAGCACTCGCTCGCCGAACCGATAGCCCTTGCGCATGACCAGGCCGATCACCGGATCGGCACCCGAACCCTCGTGCTGCACGGCCTCGTGCAGCGTGGGGTCGAACGGCTCGCCCACCGCGCCGAACTCGACGAGACCCTGCTTGGTGAGCGCGGTCTCGAGCTTGTCGGCGACGGACTTGAGCGGGCCCGCCTCCAGGTCGCCGTGCGCCCTGGCCCGGTCCAGATCGTCGAGCACGCCGAGCAGTTCGCTCACCACCGCGGCCTTGGCCGCGTCGATGTTGGCCTGCCGGTCGCGCTCGACGCGGCGGCGGTAGTTCGCGTATTCCGCGGTCAACCGCTGCAGGTCGGCCGTGCGCTCGGCCAGCTCGTCGCTGACCGGCGCCTCGGTCTCGGCGTCGAGCACCTCCGCCTCGGGGGCGTCGGCGTCCTCGACGATGTCCTCGATCAACTCCTGCTCGGAGTTGGCCTCGGTCACTTCTTGTCAGCCGGGTCGTCGACGACCTCGGCATCGACGACCTGGTCGTCGTCGGCCGGGCCCGCGCCGTTGCCCGCGGCGCCGGTCTGCGCGTCCTGGGCGGCCTGCGACTCGTAGATCGCCTGGCCGACCTTCTGCGACTCGGTGGCCAGCTTCTCCACCGCGGTCTTGATGGCCGCGATGTCGGTGCCCTCGAGCGCCTTCTTGGCCTCGGCGACCGCGTTCTCGGCATCGGCCAGCAGCTCGGCCGACACCTGCGCGCCGCCCTCGCTCGCCTTCTGCTCGGTGATGAACTTCTCGGTCTGGTGCACCAGCGACTCGGCCTGGTTGCGGGTCTCGGCCTCTTCGCGGCGGGTCTTGTCCTCGGCGGCGTGCGCCTCGGCGTCCTTGACCATCCGGTCGATCTCTTCCTTGGACAGGCCGGAGCCGTCCTGGATCTTGATCTTGTTCTCCTTGCCGGTGCCCTTGTCCTTCGCGGTGACGTGCACGATGCCGTTGGCGTCGATGTCGAAGGTGACCTCGATCTGCGGCACGCCGCGCGGGGCCGGGGGCAGGCCGGTCAGCTCGAAGGAGCCGAGCAGCTTGTTGTGCGAGGCGATCTCGCGCTCACCCTGGAAGACCTGGATCTGGACCGACGGCTGGTTGTCGTCGGCGGTGGTGAAGGTCTCCGAGCGCTTGGTGGGGATGGTGGTGTTGCGCTCGATGAGCTTGGTCATCACGCCACCCTTGGTCTCGATACCCAGCGACAGCGGGGTGACATCGAGCAGCAGGACGTCCTTGACCTCACCCTTGAGCACACCGGCCTGCAGGGCGGCGCCCACGGCGACGACCTCGTCCGGGTTCACGCCCTTGTTCGGCTCACGGCCGCCGGTCAGTTCCTTGACCAGCTCGGAGACGGCGGGCATACGGGTGGAGCCACCGACGAGCACGACGTGGTCGATGTCGGCCACGTTGATGCCGGCGTCCTTGATGACGGACTGGAACGGCGCGCGGGTGCGATCCAGCAGATCGGAGGTGATCTTCTGGAACTCCGAGCGGGTCAGCTGCTCGTCGAGGAACAGCGGGTTCTTGTCGGCGTCGACGGTGATGTAGGGCAGGTTGATCGAGGTGCTCTGGCTGGAGCTCAGCTCGATCTTCGCCTTCTCGGCGGCCTCGCGCAGACGCTGCAGGGCCATCTTGTCCTTGGTCAGGTCGATGCCCGAGCTGGCCTTGAACTTGTCGACGAGCCAGGTGACGACGCGCTCGTCCCAGTCGTCGCCGCCCAGGTGGTTGTCACCGGAGGTCGCGCGGACCTCGACGACGCCCTCACCGATCTCCAGCAGCGAGACGTCGAAGGTGCCGCCACCGAGGTCGAAGACCAGGATGGTCTGTTCCTTGTCGCCCTTGTCGAGGCCGTACGCGAGCGCGGCCGCGGTGGGCTCGTTGACGATGCGCAGCACGTTGAGGCCGGCGATCTGGCCGGCTTCCTTGGTGGCCTGACGCTGGGCGTCCTCGAAGTAGGCGGGGACGGTGATGACCGCGTCGGTGATCTCCTCACCGAGGTAGGCTTCGGCGTCGCGCTTGAGCTTCATCAGCGTGCGCGCCGAGATCTCCTGCGGCGTGTACTTCTTGTCGTCGATCTCCACCGACCAGTCGGTGCCGATGTGGCGCTTGACCGAGCGGATCGTGCGGTCGACGTTGGTGACCGCCTGGTTCTTCGCGGGCTGACCCACGAGAACCTCGCCGTTCTTGGCGAAGGCGACGATCGAGGGGGTGGTGCGCGAACCCTCGGAGTTCGCGACGACGACCGGCTCACCGCCTTCCAGCACGGCGACGACAGAGTTCGTGGTCCCGAGGTCGATTCCGACCGCACGAGCCATAGTGATTTCCTCCTGTTTGGACGTTCTAGGGCAATGATCTCGAGCAACGCTGAGCGCAGTGGGCTCAATCCTGCCTCCGGAGTCCTCCCGGAGTCAACCCAGACTTGAGTCAGTTGCGCTCAACCTTGTTGATCAGGACAACCGGCGGCCGCGGCGATGTATTCCCGAACCCTAGACATTCTTGCGCGGCCTCGACTCAACCGCGACGGGCGATGCGCGATCGTGACGCAACCTGTCAGCGGATGAGACCGAGCGGTCGCCCCGAATTTTGGGGGCACTCGTGGAGGGGTGCCGCACCGGGGTGAACCGCTATTTTCAACAGCATGCGTGCATCTATGGGCAAGGTTCAGTGGCGACGCGGGCTCGGTGGGGTCGCCGCCTACTTCATCTGAAGTCGTCCGGATTTGGGCGGGCCTGATGCGCGGTAGTCGCGAGAGGGAGCAGGCCCGCCCACTCGGCGCCTCAGGGCGCCGGTTCCAGGCTCGCCGGCACGCCGGACTGTTCGGTGTAGCGGCGCAGTGCGGCGACGGCGGTCAGCTGGCGTTCCAGGGTGACGATGCGCTGCGCGCGGTGCGAGGCCTGGGCGTTCGCGGCTTCCTGTGCGGCGGTGAGGGATTCGTCGATCGACCGCAGGCTGCGTTCGGCGATGCCCGCGTAGTGGTCGCGCAGGGACCGGTGGATGCGGTGCATGCGGTCCTTGGAATCCTTGCCCGCCTGGAAAGCGACATCGTCGAGGAATCGGCGCACGGCGTTCTTGGCCTCACCGCGGCGGCGGGCCATGCGCGCCTGCTTGTCGTCGCGGTAGGCCTTGCCGCCGACCAGCACGCCCGCGCCGAGCGAGATCGGGTTCAGCATCGCCAGGCCAGCGAAAGTCGTTGCGAGCCCGACCATCAGGACGCCGCCGTAGGAACCGCGCATGCCGACGAGGACCTTTGAGACCACGCCGATATCGGGTTCCAGCTCGCCGAGAGTGGCTGTGCCACCGACCGTGCCGGAGTGGTCCAGCGCGGCGGGGAGTTCGACGGCACCGAGTTCCTGGAAGTGTTCGGCGACCCGTTCGGCCAGCGCCTCGGCGCGGGTGTGCGCGAAGAGCAGGTTCTCACCGAGCGCGGTATCGACTGTGCCGGTGAGCCATTCGGCGATGGCGTTCCAGTGCCTGCCGGGATCGTGCTCGTCGATCCACTCCTCGCCGGTGCGGCTGATGGTGCGCAGACGTTCGCGTAGGTCGTGATCGACATCGCCGGCGAGGTCGGTGATGCCGTCGGCGAGGGTCTGCTGCCAGGTGGCGGTGCGGCGATGCAGTTGCTGGGCGGCGGCTTTCGCGGCATGCAGTTCGGCGACCGCGGCGGCGGCCTGCCGCGGATCGCGCAGGGCGACCAGCTCGCTGCCGACAGTGAGCGCGAGATGTTCGGCAGCCGAGGACATCTCCTTCATCACCCCCGCCCGCGCGGTGGCCTCGTCGCGGGAGACCACCTGCTCGCGCAGGAACTGGAAGAGTTCGCCGAAACCCGATTCCGCGCCGAGCTGGGCATCCTGCAGGCGTAGGGCGTGGGCGCGCAGCAGGGACGAGACCGGCAGGAGCGGGACGGGCAGGTCGGCGGCGGCCAGGTGGGCGCGGTCGGCGGCGAAGACCTGGCGCCAATGCGGATAGAGATCGGACTTCGTCATCAAGACCGCTGTCGCCGGGCACAATTCGCGCGCCTGGCGCAGGAAGGTGAGTTCCGGGGCGGTGAGTTCGGTGGAGGCGTCGGTGAGGAAGAGAACGGCATCGGCGGCGGGGAGCATTTCCAGCACACCCAGGGTGGTGCCGGTGCCGCCGATGCCGGGGGTGTCGACGAGGACGATGCCGTCGGCGAGCAAGGGGTTGGGCAGGTGGATGTCGATGCGGATGATCTGCCTGCCCGCGGCGAGGGGCGTGCGGGGGTCGATCGTGGCCAGGTCGTCTACAGGGAACTCGACACGATCCTCGGAACCTGTTGCCGCGAGGACCAATTCGGCCTTCGGCTGATCGGCGTGGGCCAACTGGATCGGGATGGTGGTGGTGAGCTCGTCACCCACCGGGCACACATCCTGATTCAGCAGGGCGTTGACGAAACGGCTCTTGCCCTGATCACGCTGGCCCGCGACGATGATCCGCCTGCGCGGGTCGCGCATCCTGGCCGCGGCTGTCTCCAGCCGGGCGACCAGGTCGTCGCGACCCGCGGCGCGGGCGGCCGCCACGGTGTCATCGAGCACCGCGAGCACCGTGTCCATCGCTCTCCCCGTCGCTGATCAGCTCAGTGGAACAGGCCGGCGGTGTCGAGATGCTGCTCGCCCGCGACGGTGGACTCCCCGAGCAGGCCCGTGTCACCGGCGAGCGGCGACTCGTGCAGACCGGGGCCGAAGGCGCTGTCGGGATCGATGTTCGACCAGGTGGTGCCGAGACCCGAGGCGACGCCGACGGTGGATTCGGTCGTGGTCACAGCGGTGCCGGTGAGGTCGCCGCCGAAGGCTCCGGACAGGTCGGGGTCGGACCAGACGCCGGTCGAGGAGGCCGCTTCGGTGGTGCCGGTCAGCGAGGCGTCCACGCCGGTGACTGCCGATCCGCCGGTTTCCACCGCGCCGGTGAAGGAGCCGCCGGTGGTGAGACTTGTGCCCACGGCACCTTCCACGCCGGAGCCGATCGCGCCACCGGTGGCAGCAGTGCTGCCGACCGCGCCGCCCAGAGCGCCGTCGACCCCTGTTCCGAACGAACCACCCGTAGTGAAGCCGGTACCCACAGCACCATCTACGCCGGAGCCGATCGCGCCACCAGTTGCGGCAGTCGTGCCGATCGCGCCGGTCAGGGCGCCATCTGCGCCGGTGGCGAACGAGCCGCCCGTCGTGAGACCGGTGCCCACGGCACCGTCGAAGCCTGAGCCGATCGCGCCACCAGTTGCAGCGGTCGTGCTGACCGCGCCGCTCAGGGCACCGTCCACGCCGGTCGTGAACGAGCCGCCTGTGGCGAGGCCGGAGTTTGCGGCGCCGGTGAAGGAGGACTGGAGGGCGGAGCTGACGGTGGACGCGCCGACCAGGGAGCTGTCGAGGGCCGCGCTGGAGTCGAATGCACCGTTGAGGGCGGCGGCGGTATCGGCTGTGCCGGACAGGGTGGTGTCGAGAGCCGAATCGAACTGGCCGTTCAGGGCGGCACCGGTCCCGGCTGCTCCGGACAGGGTGGTGTCGAAGGCCGAACCGAACTGGCCGTTCAAGGCCGCACCCGTACCGGTCGCTCCGGACAGGGTGGTGTCGAAGGCCGAACCGAACTGGCCGTTCAAGGCCGCGCCGGTCCCAGCTGCTCCGGACAAGGTGGAATCGAAGGCCGAACCGAACTGGCCGTTGAGGGCGGCGGCGGATTCGACCGCGCCTGTCAGGGCAGTGGAGGCGGATGTCGCGCTGGAGAAGGCTGTGCCCAAGGAGGTTTCGAGGCCGGTCGTCGCCGTGGAGTCGAAGGCGGTGCCCAGGGTGGCCTCGGTGCCGGTGGTGAGGGCTGCGCCGGTGGTGAGGCCGGTGGCGATCTGAGCGCCGAGGTCGGCTCCGGCGGAACCGGTGCCGACGAGGTCGGCTCCCGCGCCTGCGAGACTGCCGAGCCCGAGCTGGGTGGTCGCGGTAGCCGCACCGGTCAGCGAAGATGCAGCGGCGGCACCGACATTCGCGGCCGCCGATGCGCCCGCACCGACCTGTCCGGCGAGACCGCCCGCCCCGGTCAGCGACGTTTCGAGCCCGGCGCCCACCGCGGATTCAACCGAAGTCCCCAGTCCGACACCGGCTTCCACGATCCCGGAAGTCGCGGCATCGACACTCGCCCCAACCCCAGCCGCCGCACCGAGCGCACCCGACACACCCGCACCGAGATCCGCCGCCGCACCCGCCGCACCCGACAGACCGGCACCGAGCCCGGCACCCACACCGGCCGCAGCATCGACCGCACCGGTCAGCGATGTCTCCAATCCCGCAGCACCGTCGAGCGCGCCCCCGAGCCCCGCCGCACCACCGACCACACCGGAGATACCCGCACCGAGATCCGTTGCACCAGAGAGGGAACCGTTGAGATCGGCGCCGAGATCCGCCGCACCAGTGAGTGAACCGGCCAGGTCGGCACCGAGAGCCGAGGCGCCGGCAAGGTTCGACGACAGGGCGCCATCGAGGTTCGCACCGAGGTCCGTGCCCAGGTCGAGACCTGCGGCTACGCCGGTGGCCACGTCGGCGCCGAGCCCAGCGCCTACACCAGCGGCCAGATCCCCGCCCAGGCCGAGGCCCGCGTCTACGCCGGTGGTCAGGTCGGTACCGAGGCCCGTGGCGCCGGTGAGGGTTGACGACAGTGTGGTGTCGAGGCTCGTGCCGAGGTCGGCGGCAAGATCAGTGCCCAGATCCAGGCCCGCGCCTACTCCCGCAGCCAGATCGGCGCCGAGCCCGGCGCCTACGCCTGCCGCCAAGTCCGCACCCAAGCCGAGGCCCGCGTCCACGCCAGCGCCCAGATCCCCGCCCAAGCTGAGACCCGCATCCACGCCAGCGCCCACACCTGCCGCCAAGTCGGTGCCCAGGCCCAGGCCGGCACCGGTGCTCATGCCGAGACCGGCACCGACACCTGCGGCCAGACCGGCACCGATGCCTGTGGCCAGGTCGGCGCCGAGGTCGAGGGCTGCGTTGACGCCGGCGGACAAGTCGGCGCCTACGCCTGTCGCGAGGTCGATGCCTGCGTCTATGCCGGTGTTCAGGCCGGCACCGATTCCCGCGCCGATGCCGGCACCGATTCCGGCGCCGATGCCTGCGGCGAGGTCGAGGGCTGTGTCGAGACCGGCGGACAAGTCGGTGCCCAGGCCGAGGTTTGTGTCGATGCCTGCGCCCAGGTCGAGGTCGGTGCCGAGGTCGAGGTTGGCGCCTGTGCTTGCTGCGAGGTCGGTGCCGAGGCCCAGACCAGCGCCGATACCGGCGCCGAGGTCGAGGTCGGCGGCGGTGGACAGGGCGCCGGTGAGGTCGAGGGCGGCTTCGGATTCGAGGCCGAGGTCGGTGGTGGCGGCCGCGGTGGCCGCGGTGGTGGCCGCGGTGGTGGCGCCTGCGGCGATGATGGGCTGGAGGGGGGTGGTGTCGAGGTGGTGGGACTGGCAGATGGTGGGGGCCAGGGCCGCGATTTCGGCGGGGGTGACAGGCAGGTCGGCGTCGCAGAGAACCTGGACGGGGGCCTTGCAATAGTTTGCTGCGGCCTCGGGGTCGCGCAACAGGTTCAGGATGAACTCGAGGATCGCGGTGGGGGTCATTCGGGGTCAGCTCCTCCAGATCGGGGCTAATGCGCCGGATCCGTACTCGTCCGTCGGGGATGCTTGTCACGCGTGGCCATGCGAGTGTTCGAAAAGCTTGTCCCGATCCGCGACGGTTTCGTTACGCGGGAGGCGATAACTGGCTGAGTGCTCCCTCGGCGCTGCGCACCGCGGTCAGGCAGGCGGCGGCCGTGGCCTGGTCGATCAGGGGGTGGCGGGACCGGGTGCGCCACCGGCGCGCGGCCTCGGCGGCGTGGGCGCGCAGGGTGGCCGGATCGGTGTCGGCGGGCAGGCCGAGGCGCACGTGCGCGGCGACGCCGGCGCCGCCGATCAAGCGGAACAGTTCGGCGAGATCGTCGGCGGGCAGCGGCAATTCGTCGGTGCGCAGGCGGCCGAGCAGCCGGAGTTCGGCGAAGCCGTGCACATCGGCGAGCAGGGTGCGCACGCGCGGGAGCAGGTGGTCGGCGCGGCCGGGGTGGGCGGTGAGGACGCGGTCGAGGGTGGTCAGGGCGGAGTGGGCCTTGAGTTGTTCGGCGCGCTGGCCGAACTGCACGTCCAGGACGGTGCGCAGTTCGTCGATGCCGCTGCGGGCGGCGAGTTCGGCGGCCAGGGCGGCGGCGTCGCGGATGCCGGTGCGGACCAGTTCGGTGGCCATGCGCACGCCGAACATGCCGAATCGGTCCAGCAATTGGGCGCGCATCGGGGCGGGCACCGGCAGGTCGGCGTCGGGGCGGGCGAAGCGGTCGGCCGAGAGGAGAGCGAGTTCGAGGGTGTCGGCGGGGAGGGCGGCCAGGGCCGTGAAGGCGAGGAATTCGGGCTGGGTCAGGGTGGCGGCGGCGAAGGCGAGCAGCCCGGCGACGGGGATGACCGCCTGGCACAGGCCGGTGCGCTCGAGTTCGGTGGCGAAGCGGGCCGCCACCTGACGCGCGGAATGCAGCGCGTCGATGCGGCCCGCGCTGATCTCGTCGGCGCGCGAGACCACCCCGACCACGCCGAGCGGACCCGCGGGTCCACCGGAACCGACCTGCTCGAGGAAGTGCAGGTCGGCGGCGTCGAGGCGGCGCAGCAGGTAGACGACGGCGTCGGCGCCGGGCACCGAGACAGCGCCCGCGTCGAGGTCGGCGGGGGTGAGCAGGCGCAGGGTGCGCTCGGAGACCTCGCGCGAGAGCGAGGAGGTGCCGGGGGTGTCGATGATGGTGGTGCGCGCGAGGGCGGGGGTGGGCCAGCGCACTTCCAGGTGGTCGACGGTGCGCGGGCCTGCGGGGTGCCAGCGCAGGTCGTCGAGTTCGAAGGTGAGGCCGTGCGCGCCCGCGCCGCGCCGCAGGGCGACATTGGCGGCGGCGCCGTCGGGGGCGAACGCGGTGACCGTCGGCGTGGCACCGGTGCGGTACCAGGTGACCACGCGGGTGCATTCGGTCGCGTTGGTCGGGGCGATGCTCTGGCCGACGAGCGCGTTGAGCAGGGTCGACTTGCCCGCCTTGATCGACCCGGCCAGCGCCACCCGCAGCGGCTGACGCAACCGCTCGTCGCACTCGCGCAGCAGCGCCTGGGCGGCCGGGTCACCGCCGAGTTCCCGCGCGGCGCTCGCCACCAGCTGCTGGGCCTCGGCAAGGCTGCCGGAGCCGACCGGATGAGCGTGCGCGGGGTAGTTCACGCGGACACCCTACCGACGCCACCCCGCGGATCGATGCCCCGCGCCGAACCTGCCTGGACGGGTGACCACCTGAGCGGAGGCGTAACAGCTTTCGGGCAGCAACCGACTATCGGGATAGTTCGCTCGATGGTGTCCGCCGCTCACGCATCCGCAAGAGGTTCTCATGACTGACCGTCTCCCGCTCGGCATCACTGTCGGCGCATCCCGTTCCGTGGCCGTCGCGACGACGGCCGACGGCGGTGCGCCGGTGGCGGTGATCCAGCGTCGCACCGCGGTGGAAGTCGCGCCGGGGCACGTCGTCGACGGGTTCCTCGCGCGGGTGGGCGACCCGGTGCCGATGCTGGCCGAGGACGGGTCCAGTCACGCCGCCGCCGATCTGGTCGCCACCGCGACGACCCGGCTGATCACCGACATCGCCGCGCAGACCGGCGCGGAACCGACGGTGATCGCTTGCCATCCGGGCTGGTGGGCAGACGACCAGGTCCGCGCCGTCCAGGACGCGCTCGACGCGACCGGAACCGGGTCCACGGTGCTGATCCCGGAGCCCCTGGCGGTGCTGCGCCGCTACGAGGTCGAGCGCGGACTCCTCGACGACGGCGCGCTGGTGGTCTACGACCTGGGCGCGAGCGGGCTGACCGTCTCGGTGGTGCGCACCGGTGAGCAGTCGGGTCTGCTGGGCACCCCGGCGCACAGCGACACGATCGCCGGAGCCGAATTCGATTTGCTGACAATGCGCTACGTGCTCGCGCACGCGCTGGGCGACGCCGAGTTCGACCCGTTCGACCCCCTGGTCGAGGCCGAGCTGACGGCGCTGCGCGAACGGTGCCGGATCGCCAAGGAGGAGCTCTCGCTCGACACGGCGACGGTGGTGCCGGTGGGCGCGCTCGGCACCGGCGGACCGGTGCGGATCGTGCGCAGCGAGTTCGAGGACGTGGTGCGCGGGGATCTGCTGGACTCGCTCGACCTGGTGCGCACGGCGGTACGGCAGGCGGGTATCGAGTTCGGTGATGTGCGCGCGGTGTTGCTGACCGGTGGTGGTGGCGCGATTCCGCTTGTCGCCGAGCTGGTTTCGGCGGAGTTCGGGTTGCCGGTGGTGGCGTGTGCCGATCCGGCGACGGCCGGTGCGGCGGGTGCCGCGGAGCTGGCGGCCGATCTGCTGGCGGCGGAATCTTCCTACGGCGCAGCGACTTCCGGCGCGCTCGCCTACTCGGCGTATACCGAGGCGAGCCCGCACAGTACCGAGTTCCCGATGGCGGGAGTGGCGCTCGGGAAACCGTCCGATGCCCCGGACGGCGGGAGCACTTCGGACGAGCACCACGCTCCGGTGACCGGCATGACCACTGCCGCAAGAGAGTTGGCCGATACCGGACGTTATTCCAGCAAAGCGAGCCTGTTCGCTGGTCGCCCCGAGGGCGAGGACACGATCTCCGCCGCGACGCCGCGGAAATCGGGCAAGCGGCTGGCCGTGGTGGCCGCCGCCCTCGCCGCGTTCGGCGCGCTGACCGCCGGAACACTGGCCATGGCACCGCAATTCAGCACGCCGAGCACTCCGTCACCCACCTCCGCCGACGCGGCGGCCACGAGCACCGGGGCACCGGCGACCAACGCGGCGACCCCCATCGCGGCGCTCGACGCCGAGGGCAAGACGGTGCTCGGGACTCCGACGCTCGACGCCGACGGCAAGCCCGTCCCCGGCGCCCCGCTACTCGACGCGGCCGGGCAGCCGATCCCGGGGACAGTCACTCCCGCCGCGACGACACAGAATTCGTCGCAGCCCGCCCCGACCCAGGCCGCGGGTGGTGGCACACCGCAGGCGGGCACGCCGCAGGGTGAGACGCCCCAGGGCGGCACACCGCAGCAGCAGCCCGGGTCGCCGCAGTCGCCCGCGCCCGAACAGGCTCCGCCGCCGCAGAATTCGCCCGCACCGGCACCGCCTGCCCAAACCCCGCCGACCACAACGTCTCCCGCGCCCGCGCCGCAGCAACCTCAGCAGCCGCAGTACCCCAACCTGGGCCAGGTGCCCGGCAAGATCATCGACGGTGCCGGTGACGTGGTGGAGGGGACGGTCGGCGGTGTCACCAAACTGCCCGGTGAGCTGCTGGGAGGCGGCAATTGAGGCCGATCGCGCTCGACTGCCTGCCGAACGCCCGCGAGATCCTCCGCAGTATCGAAGCCGCACCGCAGAAGCCGGTGGTCCTGTTGCTGTCGGGGCGCTCGGGCACCGGTAAGTCGGTGCTGCTGGACGCGGCCAGGCAGCGGTTGCGGGGGCGCGGGCTCGCGGTGATCGCCAGCGTGCCCGTCGCGCCGGACAGCGGCGCGGTGGTCGTCCTCGATGACCTGCACACCCTGACGGCCGCCCAGCTCGACGCGCTCAGTGCCGAGATCACCTCGGGCACCAGGTCTTTCCTCTGCGCGACGCAGCCGCGACCGCAGCATCCCGAGCTGCGCGCGCTGTGCGAGACCGTGGCGCGGCACGGTCGCACCGTGGAACTGCGGGCGCTGGGCAGTGGCGATATCGGGTCGCTGGCACGCGAACTCGGTGTCACCGTGCCGCGCCCGATCATCGACTACATCCACACCCGGACCGGGGGTGTGCACGCGGGCGTGGTCGCGGCGTTGCTCGCGGCGGGCGCGGCGCGGCTGGATCAGGGTATGGCCGCCGTCGACGACGCGCTGGCTGCGTGGACCAGATCGCAACTGGCCGGCGCCGATCCCGCCCTGCTCGACACCCTCGTCGTCGCCGCGACCGGCACCGGGCTCGACGCGGGCGAACTGGCCGAGGTACTCGATCTCGAGCCGGCGGTCGCGCGGGATCTGCTGGTGCGGGCCAGGACGAGCGCGCTGGTCACCGACGCCGATCTGCTGCTGGCCGCCGCGGTCCCGCAACTGCGGGTGCTGATCGGTGACCGGCGCTATGTGGCGGTGCAGCGCAGGCTGCTCGACACCCGCCTCGCCGCCGGACTGCTGCGCGACCACACCGGGCTGCTGCTCGCGGAATCCGGGGTGCGCGACGAGCGGCTGGCCGAATTCCTCTGCCGGGCAGCCGAACACAACCGGATCGACGCCGCCCGCTACTACGCCGCCGCATCCGCCGCAGGCGCCGACCCCCGCCGGATCGCCCTGCCCTGGGCCGAAGCCGCCGCCGCGACGGGTGACAACGACACCGCCCTGCGCTTGGCCGAACCGCTCCTCGACCGCGTCGACGCCCCCGCCGCCGAGCTCGCCGCCGCCGTCCGGATCTGCGCGACCGTGCTCACCCGCCGCGGACTAGTCCAGCGCGCCGCCGCCCTCTACCGCTGGCTCGGCGCACACCGGGTCGGCGCCGACTGGGCCGTCGCGACCACCGTCCTCGCCCTGGCAGGCGACAGCGCCGCCGCCGACATGTCCGCCGACGCCGACCGGTGGCCACCCACCGAGGCCACCGCGGGCCCCCGGCTGATCGCCCGCGCACTGCTCGCCTCCCTCGACTCCGCCACACCGACTCCGCCCGGCTCCGAGGACACCGACCACCCGAGATCCCGACCGGCCACCGCGATCACCGACCTCACCCAGGCCCTGCGCACCGATCACCGCACCGGCCCGTGCGGCGCGATCGCCGTCGCCACCCTCTTGAACCTGAGCGCGGGCGACCCCGCCCGGGCCGCCGCCGCGCTCTGGGCCGTCACCGAATCCCGAGGCCCGGCGGACGGCAGTCCGGATTCGCACGCACAGCAGCAGCAGCACTCGGCCACCGACCACCCGTCGCGCCGGTTCACCGAGGCAGGCCGCATCCCTGTCCCCGAAGCGCCGGCCGACCCGCAGCGCACGATCCTGGCCGCGTGGGTCGCGCTCGCCACCGGCGATGAGCAGCGGGCCGCCGAGATGCTGGGCGCGCTCGGCCACGCGCCGCTCTTCGCGCGCGACCGGCTGCTCGCGCACGGGCTGTCTGTCGGGCTGGCACGGCGCGGCGGGGATCTCTCCGCGCTGCGGCGGGCCTGGACCGTGGCGCTGCCCGCGTTCGAGAAGGTCGACATCGACCTGCTCGGTCTGCTCGCGGTCGGCGAGATGTGGATGGCGGGGATCGCGCTGCGTGAGGAACGGCGCGTGCAGAACGCGGTGGACGCCGCGACGGCGCTGGTGCGTGGGCTCGCGCACGCCTCGGCGTGGACCGCCGTCTTCCACTGGTACGGCGTGCAGGCCGCGCTCGGCCAGAACGAGCCGCAACAACTGCTGCCGCACGCGCACGCGTTGAAGCAGGCCGCCGCCGAAGGTGACGCGCACGCGGCCGTGCTGGCCGACGCGGGACGCACCTGGCTGCTGGTGCGCCGCGGTGAGGCCGACATCACCTCGGTGCGCACGGCGGTACTCGCGCTGGCCGATCGGGGGCACGCCTACGACGCCGCACGGTTGGCCGAGGACGCGGCCCGCGGCGTCGACGACCCGGCGGAACTACTCGAGCTGGCCGGGTCGGTGCGGCTTCCTGCGCGCCCTGATCAGGCCGTGACCAGTGCCGATGATCCACACAGCGCCCGACGGCCGCTGATCGAACCGCAGGCGCTCAGCGACCGCGAACGCGAGGTGGCCGAGCTGGTGCTGCTCGGTCTGACCTACCGGGAGATCGGCGCACGGCTGTACATTTCCGCGAAGACGGTGGAGCATCACGTCGCGCGAATCCGACGTCGGATAGGCGCGCGATCCCGATCGGAATTATTGTCAATGCTCCGCGCGATGGGACACGGTTCACTGCTGGTGTGACCGGCCCGGGGTAGGGAGGTAAACCGGATGGCCACTGGGGTGGGCCTGCGCATCGCCGACGACGAGTGCATCGCCGCGGTGGTCACCGAGGACGGCCCGCCGATCCACCTCGTCCGCGAGTCGGTGCTGCACATGTCCGACGACGGCGACGCGGCCCTCGGCGGCCCCGCGCCCTCCGGGCACGCGCACTCGATCAGCGGATTCGTGCGCGCGATCGGCGATCCGGCGGGTGTCGACGTCGACGGCGGCGAGGCCTACCGGGCCGAGGACCTGCTGGCCACGGCCATGTTCTGCCTCATCGATCAGACCACCGAGCACCTCAGCGGCCCGGCCGAGTTCTACGCGACGCATCCGGCGCAGTGGACGACCGAGACCGTGCGCGGGGTGCGCGAGGCGCTGGACTACCTGGGGCTGAAGTCGGTGGCGCTGCTGGGTGAGGACGAGTTGCCCCAGCCCGGTGCCGGGGTCGAACCGGGCCGTTCGTATGTCACCTCGGCGGCCGAGGCCGCGCTGGTGGCGGTGCTGGCCACGCCTGCGGGCGCTACCCCGCCGGACCCGATCGTCACCGAGAACTCGCTGGTCGTCACCGATGTGATGCCCGCGCTGCAGAAGCCCGCGGCGACCGCGCAGGCGTATTCGGCGGCGCTGCCCGCGGCCGTGCTGCCCACCAAGGCGCTGGCCGTGCCCGCCACGGTGCTGCCCGCCGAGCTGCCCACGCTCACCCCGGCGCCCACCCGCAATCGCACGCCGTTGCTCATCGCGGTGGCCGCGCTGATCGGCCTGCTGCTCGGCGGAATCGCGGTGTCGGTGCTGCTGCGCAGCGGGGAGCCGGTGGCCCCGCCGTCGATCTCCGACGCGCGCCCGGACGCGCCGACCGAACAGCAGCCGCCCGCGCCGCTGCCGCCCCCGGTGGACGAGACGACCCCGCAGGCGCCCGTCACCACCGAGCCCGAACCGGAGCCGACCACCACCGAGACACCGCCGGAACCGACGACCACCACCGGCGAACCGGCACCGACCACCACCACCGAACCGACCACTCCCAGCCGCAGCACCACCCGCCCGCTGCTGCCCTTCGAGGACTACCCGCCGGGCAATCTCCCGTCGCCACTGCGGATCCCGGGCTACGACTATCAGCGGTAGGGCAGACGTTGTCGCGCCGGTATCGCGGCCGTGCCCTAGAGTGATGCGGCGACCGACATCACTGCCTCCCGCAGTGTCGGCGGTCACTCGTGCCGACGAAGGGATTTCATGCGCAAGTTGGTGGCGCGTCGCGCCGCGGTCAAGGCAGCCTCCGCCGGTTTCGCCGCGACTGTTCTCCTGGCACCACTGTTCGGTTCCGGCCCCGCCGCGGCGGATCCCGATGCCCCCCTTCAACTTGCCGCAGACGCGCTACCCGCGGAAATGGTGACGGCGCTGGCGCGCGATCTGGGCATGACGCCCGTGGAGTACCTCGACCGCGCCGCCCGCGCGCAGCAGCTGCGCCAGTACGCGACCGACTTCCGCGCCGCGAATCCCGACACCTTCGCCGGTGCCTGGCTGACGCCGGAGGGCAAGGCCGTCGTCGCGGTCACCGACGCCGAGACGGGCAAGCTCGCCGCCGCCGACGGCTACCAGACCCAGCTCGCGCCGATCTCGGCCAACGGCCTCGAGGGCGCGCTGGTGCAGCTGAGCCAGTGGATCGCGAGCCTGCCGCGCGAGATCTCCGAACCGATCAGCTCGGTCGCGATCGACACCCTCAACAGCCAGCTGGTGCTCAATGTCGCCAACACTCCCACCGGGCACCTGCTCAACCTGCCGACGCTGATCGCCACCATCAAGGTGGTGCTCACCCCCGGCGGCGCCGGTCCGGTGGAACGCAGGCCGATGGGCGGCGACACCTACATCACCGCCACCAAAGACCTGCACGACACCTCGCTGCGCGGGGTGGACGTGTGCTCGTTCGGCTTCAACGCCACCGACGACGCGGGCAGCGCCCTCAACATCTCGGCGGGCCACTGCAATCCGAACATCGACAACGGCGGCTCCGCGACGGTCTACGTGCCCAACGTGCGCGATATCCCCAACAGCCCCGAGGTCGGCAGCTTCGCCCACTCGGTGCTGGGCGGGCCCGCCGCGCTGGACTACTCGGTGATCCGGCTCAACGAGCGCGCGGTGAACGCGGGCATGGACCAGCCGCGGGTGCGTGGCGCGGAGGGCACCACCCTCACCATCACCGGCACCGCCGAACCGGTGACCGGCGCGCCCGTCTGCAAGACCGGGCAGTCCTCCACCTTCACCTGTGGCTTCGTCTCGGCCGATCATGTGGAGACCCAGCTGTTCACGGCCGAGGGCGTCAGCAAGACGATCCGCGGCTTCGCCAACAGCGCCTGCACCCTGGGCGGCGACAGCGGCGGCGCGATCGTCTCCGGCACCCTGGCGCTGGGCATCACCAGCGGTTCCAACGCCGCCGACGCGCCCAACTGCTCCGAGGCCAACACCCAGCTCGCGCCCTACGGCGGCACCGCCTCGCTCGGTATTCCGATCCGGCCGATCCTGGCCGACGCGGCGGGCGCGATCGGCGGAATCACGGTGCGCACCAAGCCGAACGCGGGCTGAGAACGTCCCGAAACGCCGACCGGACCGGGTGAGCGAAATCTCTTGCCCGGTCCGAGTAGGCATAACCCGCCCGAGCCCATATAGTTCGATCATGCTCCTGCCACGTATGGGTCGAAACTCGTCCTCGCGCAGCTCGGGAAGAGCGCGCAAATCCGTGATCGCCGCGTCCGCGGCGATTCTGCTGTTCGGCCCCACGATGGCAGTCGCCGACGCGCAGCCCGCCCCCGCGGGCGACCTGCCCGCCCAGCTGATCGAGGCGGTCACCCGCGATCTGAAGATCTCCCCCGAGGAGTACCTGCGCCGCGCCGATGTCGCCCAGCAGGTCGCCGCGTTCTCCACCACCGCGCAGCGCCAGTTCCCGCAGGTCTTCGCCGGTTCCTGGCTGAGCGACCAGGGCAAGGCCGTCATCGCGCTCTCGCACGGCCCCGGTGCCGACGAGGCGCGGGCCGCGGCCGAGTCGGCCGGGTTCGAGGTGCGCAACGTCGCCAAGAGCGAGTCCATGCTGCGCGGGGAGAAGACCGCGTTCGAGAACTGGCTGGCCGCCGCGCCGCCGGAGGTCGCCAACCTGGTGCGCGGTGTCGTCATCGACACCGTCAACAACGCCATCGCCGTGCGCGTGGAGCAGGCCGGGCTGCCGCTGCCCAGCTTCATCGACCCGGCGCGCGTGGTCGTCACCGCGCCGCCGGTGGCCGGCGAGCGCGTCGACCTGACCGCCACCCCCGTCGCCGGTGACGGCAACGGCGCGCTGGCCGGTGGCGACGGCTACGCCTCGATCGTGGGCCGCAGCTCGCTGCGCTGCTCGCTGGGCTTCAACGGCACCGACCGCTCGGGCAATGTCGTCAACATCTCGGCCGGGCACTGCAACCCCGATCTCGGCACCGCGGGCAGCGATTCCGCCGCCGCGATCTACGAGATCAACGGCGACCGCGCCGGTGCCCAGCTGGGCACCTTCCAGAAGTCGGTGCTGGGCGCGCAGGACTACTCGATCATCTCGATCAACGACAACGCCCGCCCGCGCTTCGAGAACAACCTGGTCCGCGTGCCGGGCAACGCCCCGATCGCGGTCGAGGGTGTCGCGGTGCCGGTCGTCGGCGCGCCGGTCTGCAAGTCGGGTGCCCGCACCGGGTTCAGCTGCGGCATCATCAACGGCGTCGACCAGACCGTGCAGGTCGGTGACCGTCAGATGACCCAGAGCTTCTCGGCCAACATCTGCGCCCTGCCCGGCGATTCGGGTGGCGCGATCGTCACCGGTCGCCTGGCGCTCGGCATCTCGAGCGCGTCGTCGGTCGCCGACTACCCGATCTGCGAGATCCCCAACATCATCGGCGCGATCACCGGTGACGTGCCGCAGCTGTTCGCGCAGCCGCTGAGCGTCGTCCTCTCGGACAACCCGGGTCTGTCGGTCCGCACCAACTGATCGCGGACTCCCGCAGGCACAGAGCAGCTCGGAAGGGCCGGTAGCGACGCGCTACCGGCCCTTCCGGCGTCTGCGGCAAGCTGGTGGCATGTGTTTGGTTCTGCTCGCCTGGCGCGCGCACCCGGAGTACCGGCTGATCGTGGCGGCCAACCGGGACGAGTTCTACACCCGCGCCACCGAATCGCTGACGCGCTGGCCCGACGGACTGCTGGCCGGGCGTGACCTGGGCGCCGACGCGCCGGGCACCTGGCTCGGCTTCCGCCCGGCCGACGCCCGCTTCGCCACCGTCACCAATGTGCGCGACCCGCTCGACCGAGTGCCCGACGCACGGTCCCGCGGCGCCCTGCTGATGGACTACCTGCGCTCGGCGGCCTCACCCAGCGCCTACCAGACCGCGATCGACCCGGCCCGCTACCTCGGCTACAACCTGCTCACCGGGGACGCGGATGCGCTGTGGTGGCAGTCCAATCGCAGCGGTGCCGCGCCCGCGGAACTCGTGCCGGGGCTGCACGGTCTGTCGAACGGGCCGCATCTGGTTTCGGCGCCCGGCGAGGTTGTGCACAGCGGTCCCCAGGAGTTCGAGGTCACCGGGGTGGGCGCACCGCCGGTCTGGCCGAAGGTGGCCGACGGGCTGCGCGAGCTACGCGACATCATCGCCACCGCACCGGATTCGGTCGAGGACTACTTCGCCCTGCTCGCCGACCGCACCGAGGCGGCGGCCGAGCTGCTGCCGCGCACCGGGATCGCGCCGGAGTTCGAGCGGGCGGTGTCGGCGCGGTTCGTCGCGCACGATCTGCACGGCACGAGGGCGAGCACGGTGTTGCTGGTGCGGGCTGATGGGAGTTACGTCATGGCCGAGCGGACGTTCGGTCCGCACGGGGCCGTTCAGGGGGCGGAAACGGTGTCCGGGCGGGTGGGTTAGGGGGACGGGAATGCCGAAGGCCCCGCTCCGTGGAGAGCGGGGCCTTCGGGGGAAACCTGTTCGGGCCGAAGCCGATCAGTTCGCCGGGGCGACCACGGGTGCCGGGTCGGCGACCGTCTTGGGCTTGTCGGCCCAAGCGGTGGTGCCGTCCGGCGCCTGCAACACATTGAGCAGCTCGAGACCGGCGACCATCATGGTCGGTCCGCCGATGGCGATCATTCCGATTACGCCACCGATAGCGGCGCCGCCGACGACGCCACCCAAGCAAAGGGGAATCGAGGCGAGGAAAGCGGTGGGAGCACCCGCAACGATACCGGCGGCGCAGCCGACGACCGCGCCGATGGCCGAACCGACGAAGGTGCCGATGGCGGTGCCGATGCTGAACTTCGAGGAGAAGTCGTTGATGGCCTTCTGGTTCTCCTGCACCGAGGCGATCGACTCGGCCTTGATGACCGGGTTGACGCCCACCTGGCTGGCGGTGACGTCGACGCCCTCGGGCTTCTCCGGGGTCAGCTCGAGCACGGTCGAGTCCTTGACGACCTCGGCCTTGGTCGGGATGTCGGTGCCGTTGATGGTGAAGGCGATCGGCAGCGAGACCACGACAGCCCCCCGACTGTCCTTGATCTCGGCGACCTGGGTCTTGGGCGCCTCGGGCGTCTCGCCCGCCTGCTCGACCAGCGCCACGGTGCCGTTCTTCACGGTGGCGACGACGGTCTTGTCGACGAGCTTCACCGAGTACTTGATGTCCTGCGGCGCCTCTTCGGCATGCGAAGTGCCGGTGGCCACGGTCATCGCCCCGATAACCAGTGCGGCAGCCGCAGTGGTCCTACGGAAGTTCATTCAGGTTCCCATCCATCAGGTGTGGTTCGGCGTGCGATCCGCGACACGCGAGACTCGTCAAGCGGTGACATCTGTGAGATGTCCCTTACTTCTCCCCGAGCAGTGTGAAGACCGGCACAGCAGACAGAACAGCCGCAGCTTAATGGAACGAAGCCCGGTAGACCAGACGGATTCCGGAACGAGTTAGTAAGCCTGACCTTAGCTCCACCGCAGATCACGCGCGGTTTACGGTGTTCACCAGCAGACGCGGGAATCTTGGAGCAAACTTTTATGTGAGATTGCTCACAAGCAAATCCCGGGTCAAGCCCCAGTAAACAAGGTCAGAGCACAAATGCCGATCCTACGGTGGACACCGGTAGTTACTGGCCGGTAACTTAGCGCCGGTTACGATACGAGCCAACTGGGTGAGTCCTCTCGCCCGCACGACCCTCGTGTTGCCTCTAAAGAAAGGTCGCGACATGAATGCCCTGACAATCACGTTGGGCACGATTGGAGCACTGCTCAGCCTGTTGTGTTGGGCGTCGTTCCTCAGCGGCGCGTGGAAGATCGGTAAGGCCGTCACGATCGGCCAGTCCGCGCCGGACCGTTGGCGACCGTTCTTCCCGCGGTTCAAGACCATGCTCGTAGAGTTCATCGCGCACACGCGCATGAACAAGTTCCGCACCGTGGGCTGGGCGCACTGGCTGGTCATGATCGGCTTCCTGGCCGGTGCGCAGTTCTGGTTCATGGCCTACGGGCAGACCTTCGACCCCACCTGGTCGTGGCCGTTCATCGGCGAAACCTGGTGGTTCCATCTCGGTGACGAGATCCTCGGCGTCGGCACCGTCGTCGGCATCGCGACGCTGATGATCCTGCGCCAGCTGAACCACCCGCGCCTGCCCGCGCGGCTGTCCCGCTTCAGCGGCTCGAAGTTCGGTCCGGCGTATTTCGTCGAGTGGGTCGTGCTCACCGAGGGCATCGGCATGGTGCTGGTGAAGGCCGGCGTGCTGTCGCTGACCGGCCACTCCGCCTGGACCGACCCGATCACCGGACAGATCGCCAAGATCATCCCGGCCAACGTCACGCTGATCTCGATCTTCGCGTTCGTCAAGCTGATGTCGGGCATGGTCTGGCTGTTCGTCGTCGGCCGCAACATCACCTGGGGTGTGGCCTGGCACCGGTTCTCGGCCTTCCCGAACATCTACTTCAAGCGTGAGGCCGACGGCAGCGTCGCCCTCGGCGCGGCCAAGCCGATGATGTCCAACGGCAAGGTCCTGGACATGGAGAACGTCGACCCCGATGTCGACAACCTCGGTGTCGGCCGGATGGAGGACTTCTCCTGGAAGGGCTGGCTGGACTTCTCCACCTGCACCGAGTGCGGTCGCTGCCAGTCGCAGTGCCCCGCCTGGAACACCGGTAAGCCGCTCTCGCCCAAGCTGCTGATCATGTCGCTGCGCGACCACGGTTACGCCGCCGCCCCCTACCTGCTGGCCGGTGGCCGCAAGGACGCCGGTGGCGACGAGATCGGCCTGGTCGACGCCGACGGCAAGCCTGACGAGGCGAAGCTGGCCAAGATCTCGGAGGCGGCGCGTGCCGAGGCGGAGCGTCCGCTGATCGGTGGTGAGGACGTCAACGGCGTCATCGACCCCGAGGTCCTGTGGAGCTGCACGAGTTGTGGTGCGTGTGTGGAGCAGTGCCCGGTCGATATCGAGCATGTCGATCACATCATCGATATGCGCCGCTATCAGGTGTTGATCGA